>JBKBSS010000049.1:0-13365 GCA_046291385.1 Emticicia sp.
GGCTTTCAATGAGTTTCAAAAAATAGTTGACGAAACCAAGAAATTTGTATTTATTGTACCCGAATACAATGGTTCGTTTCCTGGTGTTTTGAAAACTTTCTTCGATGGCTTGCGTTATCCTGATAGTTTTAATAACAAAAAAGCAGCTTTGGTCGGAATTTCGGCAGGAATGCTGGGAAATGCCGTCGGACTCGGACATTTGAATGATATTTTGAGCTATATGGGAACCGATGTGCTGGGTTTACGCACAAAATTTGGCAGCATGAAGGCCCATTTCAACGGCGAAGAATTTACGTTTGAAGTTTACCGAAACTTTCTCGAAAAACAAGCGAAAGCTTTGATAGCGTTTTAATTTATATTGAATGAATGGCACGCTGATGACGCAGACGGTTGGCCGCTGCCATTCTTTTAGAAACGCTGATTATCGCTGATTTTTATTCGTTTTTATCAGCGGTGCTTGCATCCGTATCATCTTAAAAACAATCAACCAATATTTAAGCACCGCCACCGTGGAAACACAGAAAAACGATGAATTAGAAGGCCGTTCACAAGAAATTAACCAAATATTGTTTTGTGGAAAATACCTCTGGACAGCCTCTTTTACTTTTTGTATAGCAACTATATCGAATAATCAATTAAAGCGTTTTATTTCACGCAATTTTCTTTTCGGCGAGTATCCACGATTCCGATAATCTTCCAGCCTTTATCGGTTTTCATCATTGTAAACATATTTACGCCGCAATGACTAAATTTATCCTTGATATAAAACTCGTAGGGTGTCCAAGCCATTGCCATTTCTCCGTCAATTTTGATGTCGTAGCTCGTTAGTCTTTCGTCCAAAGTCACACCTTCACGCTTTGTACCGATTTGTTTCAACCAACCCAAAATTGCATCTTCTTGCAGACGCACTTCTCCAGTTTTGCTTTTTCCGATTGATTTGAGCGAACAAGATGGGTGCAAGGCCGCACGCACAAGACTCGAATCATTTTTCCGCATTCCGTCAAAGACTTGGTTAATCGTGGTTTTAATTTTTTCTTCGTCAGTTTGGGCAAATACCTGCGATGAAGCTATGAGCAACAATAAAGTCAATAATTTTTTCATAGTCAATAGTTTGTAATGATTATGGGGTAAATACCTTTATAAGATACTAAAAAAAGGATTACGATTTCTAAAAAAACGTAATCCTAAATATTTTTAACAGAAATTTTACTTCAATTTCGCCAATTCCTCCTTCACAAAATCCATCAATTCGGCGATATATTCTTTTGAGAAATCAAATTTTACGTTGGCCGCCTCATAAATTTTGCCAATTGTTGTGGTATAACCCAATTTCAAGGCATTTAGGTAGCCATCAAGTCCTTTTTGGGCATCTTGTTTGTAATTTCGCCAAACACTGATTGCACCCAACTGAGCCATTCCGTATTCGATGTAGTAAAAAGGCACTTCATAAATATGCAACTGACGCTGCCAATTATATTTTTTGAATCGCTCAAAACCTTTCCATTCGGTCACAGAATCTGAGAATTTATCAAAAGTCTGTACCCAACGGGTCTGACGTTCTTCGATGGTATGCGTAGGGTTTTCGTAAATCCAATGTTGGAATTTATCGACCGTTGCAATCCACGGCAAAACCTCCAAAATGTCTTCTAAATGCTCGATTTTGGCACGTTTTAGGTCTTCTTCATTCTCGAAAAACACGCCCCAATGCTCCATCGAAATCAATTCCATTGACATCGAAGCCAATTCTGCCACCTCCGAAGTTGTACTACGGAACGAATTCAGCGGTAAATCACGCACCTCGAAAGAGTGAATGGCGTGTCCGCCCTCGTGAACCATCGTGACTACATCACGCAGGCTCGAAGTGGCATTCATAAAAATAAACGGCACACCGATTTCTTCGAGCGGATAATTGTATCCACCTGGGGCTTTCCCTTTGCGAGATTCTACATCAAAATGCCCCATTCGTCGCATGATACGAATATAATCGGCCAATTTCGGGTCGATTCTTCGGAAACATTCAACAGTTTTATCCAATAAATCTTCGCCATTGCTGAAAGGTTTGAGAGCTGGTTTTCCGTCGGGGTCAACTTTCAAATCCCACGGACGAAGTTCGTCAACATTCAGCTTTGTTTTGCGTTCTTTGGCCATTTCGTCAACCAAAGGCACAACGGTTTCGGCCACTGCTTCGTGAAAATTGAAGCAATCCTGTGGCGTATAATCGAAACGCCCCATTGCGGCAAACATGTAATCACGGAAATTCAAGAAACCTGCATTTACGGCCAACTGATGGCGTAAATCACGCAACTCGTTGAACAATACATCCAATTTTTCGTGGTCTTGGTAGCGGCGTTCGGCAATTTTTGTCCAAGCCTCTTCACGAATCGCACGATTAGGCGATTGCAAAAAATCACCCGCTTTCGGCAAAGTCATTTCTTCGCCATTGATACTCACGGTCATGGCCGCCGTAGTTGACTGATATTCAGTTTGTTTGGTCTGAACTTGAGTTTCAATCGGAATATTTTCTTCACGAAAAATCTCAACCGATTTCTTCATTCCACGAATCGTTATGAAAAACCCTTCCTCCGTCAATTCACCTAAAAATGCACTTTCGAGAGCCTTTTTATTGAGTTGGTCGCTGTAAACTGAGAGTTCGGGCTGAATTTCTTCCACAAAAAACTGGTAGTTTTTTTGGTTTTCTTCGCTGACCGTATCACAAGTCATTTTGATGTATCGCCAAGCCAAATTTTCTGACAAATACGACTCCAACTCGCTGCGGTCAATGAACCATTGACGCAATTCTTGGGCATTCGTAATCGAACGGCTTACCAAGTTTTCGTAAAGTGGCTTTAAATCTTGCCACTGATTCAGGGCAAATTCTTCACCAATAAATGTGCGTGGTTTTCGCTGTGGTATTTCTATTTCTTGCATGATTATTTATTTTTTTGACAAGAGAATCAAGACAAAAGACATTAGACAAGAGAGGGTTTTACTTAAAATAAATCTTTTGTCTTTTATCTCTTGTCTATAATCTCACTTCTTTCTAACGCCTAAACTCATCCAAACAACGATAAACTTCCAGAGTCAGGTCGTAGTCGTTGGCGGTAAGCACAAAATTATCTGGTAAATTACAAAACTTCATAAAATTCTTTAACTCCTGGCCTTTGAGTTTTGTTACAAACGAAATATATTCCGAATTATAACGATACTCGACCAAGAGTTTCTTGAGGTCTTCTTGCTTCATAGCCGCCAGTTTTCGGCGAGATTTTCCTTCTTTGCTGAAAAGTTCGTAAAGGCCATCAATCGAAATACCAATTGTGCCAGGCGTTGAAGTATTAGTATTAATAAGGTTGGAAATATCTTTCCATTTTAGCTTCCTTGAGGCTTCGGGCGAACCCATCAACTCTTCGATTTGCTGCTTCACTTGTTCCGAACGCTTATCTCTGACCACGACTTCTTTCAGGGCAATGGCATCTTGTCGCATTTCGATGACGGGTTCAAGATTTACTCCGTCCCACGCAATGCCTACCGCTTTATAACCAACCGATGTAATTTTGATAGAATCGCCCTTTGAGGCTCTTACCAAGAAATTTCCGTTGTCACTTGTTTTGGTTACTTGTCGGGTATCTTTGTTCACGACCGTTGCCGATGGAACGGGCTTTCCCGTAACTTTATCAATCGCTTTGCCGAGAACATAAGATTTTTGGGCGAAGGTAGAAAGAACCCCTAACCCCTGAAGGGGAATAAAAAAAAGTAAAAAATATCTGAAAGACCTCCTCATTTGGAGCGTTTTTCGATGGTTCGATTTGAGGTTATTTAATTTGTCCATTCAAGATGATATATTTCACTTCTTTGTCTTTCGTAAGCAAGAAGCTTGCTGTTTCGTCAAGGTTAATTTCTTGATTCTGTATTTCGTTTTCTGAAACTTTATATTTCTGCAAAACTTGTGGAAATTCTTTTAATAAACTCACCCTCAATCCTTTGGCATCAATTTCTTTGATTCCCCAAAAAGTAGAGAGGTCGCCGAGGTCTTCTATAACGCTCGAAATTACGAAATCCGTAGCGTTGTTTATATTTTTTTCGCTGAGATTTATGCCAATGTCTTTGATAATGGTTTTGCCATTCTGCACAAATTCGGCATTACGAATCAATAAATCAAATATATAACGGTCGTTACTGGGAATTGCTTCGTAGGTTTTCAACTCAAATTTTGTGTATGATTGTTCAGAAATTGCCTGTAAACCAGTTAAAATCGCCACAAAATTAAGTTTTCTGATAAATTGTTTCTCAATATCTTCTTTATAACCACCCGATTCAATCAAAATCAAACTACTCCCCCACTTGGCAATATTATCGCCAAAAGCACGTGGTTCGTGGTCGTCATTCCAACGTCCTAAATGCCCAGGAATAAATTGTTGCAGCGTTTGGAACATACCACATATCACTTGCATAGCCCGTGTTCGGGCTGGATTCCATTCTTTTGCATAATTGTACGACGTTGGCAAAAATGAAATCGTTGCTTGCTTTCCGCTCGCCCCCGCACTATATTTGGTATTTTTATCGTGCAAATTAAACGAAAATTCAGGTTTTAGGTCGTCTTGTAGTTTCTTTAAAATTCTGCCTTCGGGAGTCTGAAAACTTAAAGCATCACGGTTCATATCAATGTCCGTGGCCGTACGTCTTTGAAAACGCTCTGCACCGTCGGGATTGAGCATTGGCACGTAATAAAGTGTACAATTTTCAAGAATTTTGCTTCTTAAAGCGTCCAAACCATCATTTTTTGACGGAATGCCGCCCAACGGAATGCCGCTCACTTGAAAGAAATTAAAAATATCGAACAATGCCATCGTGGCCGTGGCTTCATCACCGTGCATTTGCGACCACAACAAAACCTTAGTTTTGCCACTTCCCATCTTGATTTGATAAATATCTCGTTCTTCAAAAGATTTACCAATTTTCTCGACCGAAAAAGGCAATTTTTCTATCAACGGAACAATATCTTTGTGCTTAAAACGGCGTTTTGTAAGGCTTTGTTCTTTGATTTGCTCGTGAATATCAAACAATTTTTTTGAAAAATCTGGGAGTTTTGGCTGTGCAATCGCTGACATATTTGTTAGAAATGTGATAATTACCGAAAGCACAAAGGTAAGGCGTTTGCGAAGAAGTACCATAAGTCTGCGGAAAGATTAAAGTATTTGTACGAAGTCTGTTTTTATCTACCACAACATTTCTTGTATTTTTTGCCACTTCCGCAGGCACACAAATCATTTCGGTTTTGGGTTTGCGGTGCTGCCGACTGCGAGCCAATAATTCCGCTCAAATAATACCATTGACCATTTTCTTTGACAAAAGTAGATTTTTCGTGATGAATTTGTAGCGTACCAGCATCATCCAAATAAGAAGCTTTAAATTCTACTTCGCCATCTTCTTCGTTGAATTTTCCTTTTTTTGCAGCAATCACTTCCAATTTTTGCCATTGATTGGCTACCGCCCACGCCCGAATATCGGTTTCATCGAAATTTTTTTGTTGAGTTGGATAAGTTGTGGCTATCAAATATCTTACATTGACCACCACATAAGCCGAATATCTCGAACGCATCAATTGTTCGGCAGTTTGGGCATCTTTTTCACCCTTAATAATTGGTTCGCAACAGTCAGAAAATGGTTTGGCTTCGCCACAATAGCACATAAGTAATTCAGACAAGAGATTTGAGACAAGAGATAAAATGCTTTGGTCATTGTCTGTGAGGACACAGACAATGGCCACTCATTATTAATGTCACAAATTACGTCAATAAATCAATTAAAAAATACTTCATCGACAAAAAACCAACCTTTCTGACCTTTGCCAGTGTGCCAAACGGGAAGTTTTGCAACTGGTTTAATGACCAGTTTTATCATTTTGTACGACCCTTGCGTAAATGAAATTTGTAGCCCTAAATTGGCGTTTCCTTCCATTTTTTCGGCTTGCTTTGGCGTTATTTTCTGAATAATTCGCAAATCATTTTTACTATTTCCAGCCCAAACTTCAACAACCGCAGGCGGCATAATAAACGAATCCATTTTCTGTAAATAGCTGATTGTTAAGCCTTTGATTGGATGAACATTCTTAAATTCAAACAGCCCGACAAATTCTTTTTCACGATAACCCAGCCATGCTTTGTCACCAAAATTATCGGTTGGGCCTTTTTTCAAATCTTTTAATGTATTTCCTCCCTTACCCAAATATTTTGGGTCGGGAAGGTTGAGCAAATACACACTATCAGGCACAAAACTCGACTTAAAAAAACTGTATTCAACTTTTTTGCTGGCGTACCAATTTTCTTTGGTCGCAACGGCCTTAAATTTTGTATAACTATCAATTATGATTGGGTTTTCGTAAACATTCATCGTTGTAGAATCTGGTTCTGAACCATCCAAAGTATAGCGAATCTTTACATTTTTGAGGGTATGTTTCAGCGTTATTGGCGTGTTGGTTTTAATAATAAAATCTTCATTGACCAAAATTGGCGGATTGAGTTGTAGAATCTCATTTGGGTTGTCGACTCCGCCCCTATCAAATTTGATTTTAGTAAATTTCTTTCCCAATTCCGTTACAGAGGCTTCGTCAATATTCGTATTCCACACAAAAACTTCTTTTAATTTCGGTAAATCAAGTATTTTTTGAAGGTTTTCTTTAGAAACTTTTGTTCCTGCTAAAGCAATTGATTCTAAATTCTTACATTTTTTGAGTTGTTCTAAAGTATTTCCAGTAATATCGGTCTGATTGAGAATGAGTTTTTCGAGGTTCGGAAAATTGGCAATTAAGGCTAAATCTTCATCTTTTACTGGCATTTTCGATAGATTCAAAATCACCAATTGCTCGCTTACTTTCGAGAGATTTTCTAAAACTTTGCGGTCGAATTTCTTACTCACAAAAAAATCAGCTTGCAATGCTGGCGAACCAGTAGCCAATGGAAAAACGGAACAAAAAGGCGTGTTCACCGCCGCCAAATCCGACTCAGAAGGCATCGGAAAAATATAAACTTTGGTTTCTTTAACCGCCGCTTTTGCACCAACAAGTTTAGAAGCAATTTTCTTAGTTTCCGAACTCGCTAAATAGTTTTTGAATGTTTTTTTAAGGTCTGCACCTTCGTTTATCCACGCAGACAAAAGAGCAATTTCATCGGTCGTTAGCTGTGATTTTCCCTTCGGTGGCATGTGTTCTTTGTGTTCAAGCGGTAAATTTGCTCGTTGAACAATGTGGCTATTGAGAGCGTCGCCCGCTTTCCAAATCAACCCATTTTTCCCACCTTTCAAAATCTTTTCGATACTACTCATATTGAGTTGACCTTTGGTCTTATCATCATTATGGCAAGCCACGCATTTGGCTTCAAGAATCGGAAAAATAGCCGCTTTATACATTGGGTCATTTTCCGAAAACTGTGGAGCAGCGTTCTTTTGCCATGCTTCAAATAGATAATTTTCACCGTGCGTAATTCCCGCCCCGAAATGTCCAGCAACGGCCATTATTGCCAATAAAGCCCAATTTGAATATGCTTTAAAAGTTAATTTTTTATCAAAAATCACCGCCCCATAAGCCAATAAACTGACAGCGATACCCGTAAATTTATGAATTTGTAAAAGTTGCTCATCGTACCCACCTTCTCTTGATAAAAAAAAGCCCATCAATGCCACAATTGCGGCCGAAAGTGCGGTTAAAGTCAGTAAAAGTGTTCTGATTAGTTCATAACTTTTTGTTTCTATTTCATTTTTCAAGAATGAAAAAATCACCAATAATACTACAAAACCTATCGGTAAGTGTAATAATAATGGGTGCATTCGTCCAAGCGGACTCATCCAAAGTGGTAGTCTTACTTGTTCTTCAAACACTAAAAAGAAAAGCAAAAGAATATTTAGGCTTAATAATAGGTATGATGAAATTTTATAGAAACGGGTCATTTAGTTCTGAGTTCTGAGTCCTGAATTCTGAGTCTTTTACCCATCAAACAGAATAATAAACATAGTAATTACTCATTGATAATTTCTTACGCCATTAGCCCTGAAATTACATTTCCTGCCACATCGGTTAGGCGGTATCTACGGCCTAAATGCTTGAAAGTAAGCTGCTCGTGATTCAAACCCATGAGGTGCATAACGGTTGCGTGAAAATCGTGAATATGCACGGGGTCACGCACGATATTGTAGCCAAATTCATCGGTTTCGCCATAAACAATACCAGGTTTTACACCTCCGCCTGCCATCCAAATACTGTATGCACGGGGGTGGTGGTCACGACCATAGTTATCTTTTGTAAATGTTCCTTGACAATAGTTAGTTCGACCAAACTCTCCGCCCCAAATTACTAAAGTTTCGTCCAAAAGTCCACGTTGTTTGAGGTCGGTAATCAAAGCCGCCGACGCACGGTCAACGTCTTGGGCTTGGAGCGGCATTTCGTTGGGAAGGTTTCCGTGTTGGTCCCAACCTTGGTGGTAAAGTTGCACAAATCTTACGCCCGATTCTGATAATTTTCGAGCCAAAAGAGCATTAGCAGCGTAAGTTCCTGGCACTAAACATTCGGGGCCATACATTTTTATGATATGGTCGGGTTCTTTCGATAAATCGGTGAGTTCTGGCACAGCCGTTTGCATTCTGTACGCCATTTCGTACTGTTGCACTTTGGCCTGTACTTCGGGGTCACCGTTTTCTTCAAAACCTAAATGATTGAGTTCCGCCAATTTATCCAACATTCTTCTTCGGGCAATTTTATCTGTACCTTCGGGGTCGTTTAGATACAAAATTGGGTCTTCGCCACTGCTAAAAACTACGCCTTGATGCGTAGAATCTAAAAATCCATTCGTCCAAAGTTTTGAATAAACCCCTTGTCCGTTTCCACGCCCACGAGAGAGCAAAACGCAAAATGCTGGAAGGTTTTTGTTTTCGCTGCCCAAACCATAACTCGCCCACGCTCCCATACTTGGGCGATTGCCAACTTGAGCCCCAGTTTGCAAAAAAGTAAGTGCTGGGTCATGGTTGATGGCATCGGTGTTCATGGTTTTGATGATGCAAAGGTCATCAACAATTTTGGCCATATTCGGAAACAAATCGCTCACCCAAGCACCCGATTGACCATATTGTTTAAAATCAAAAAACGAACCCATCAACGGAAACTTGGTCTGATTGGAAGTCATACCCGTAAGTCGTTGCCCATTTCGGATTGACTCTGGCAAATCTTGACCCATCATTTTGGTAAGCGTAGGCTTATAATCAAAGGTTTCGAGCTGAGATGGAGCTCCGTTCTGAAACAAATAAATTATTCGTTTGGCTTTTGGGGCAAAATGTGGCAAGCCCAAAGGCAATTGGTCAAGGTTTTCTTCGCCTTTAAATAGATTAGGCATCAGCAATGAGCCTAAACCCAAAGTTCCGATTCCAGCGGCTGCCTTACCCAAAAAATGGCGGCGGGTAATGTTTAGTTTATGATTGAAGAATTCGTTTTGCATATAAATGCGTTTATGTATGATAATTTTGTTTGACCCTTTTAGGGTCA
The DNA here is from genome assembly GCA_046291385.1 of Emticicia sp. Lineage (GTDB taxonomy): Bacteria > Bacteroidota > Bacteroidia > Cytophagales > Spirosomataceae > Emticicia. The sequence continues at coordinate 9,524 of JBKBSS010000049.1, forward strand.
GTTTTTACTCATTTATCTTTTCCACGATTTTCAATCGTGGCTATTCAAGTTAAAGCCCTTCGGGCTTGTTTCTTAGATTAAAAAATTAATCGTTAATGATAAGCCCTTCGGGCTTAAACTTAAATAGCCGTAGGTGAAACCTATGGAATCAAGAATTTGAGACGAGACAGAACCCCGAACGGGGTTAAACTTAAAGACCTCAATCCAAATATTTCTCATCAAACTCAATTCCGCATTCGTTTAATAATTCAATCAATTCCTCTTTGAATGTTTTATTTTTATGATGTTCTTCTTGATTTTTGACGTATTCTATCAAGTTATCTTTTGCATCAATTGAATACGTGAAGGCAGAATATCCATCTTGCCAACCTCCGAAATTGAAAAAAATCTTTTTCTCTTTAATAAAACTTGTACTACCCAGTTTAATGTCTTTAACCAAGTTTGCCAACGATACCGAAGGATGAAGACTTGTGATAATATGAATGTGGTCTTCTACACCATTGATTCTATATAAATGACACTTATTATTCTTTAAAATCCCCCAAATTGATTTGAATAATTCGGGACGTTCATCTTTTGAAAGTGTCTTTTTTCGATATTTTGTACTGAAAACTATTTGGTAAAGTGTTTGTGTGAAAGTTCCCATTTCTCTGATGTTTGACCCATTTAGGGTCAGTTTATTCTCGTTTAATTTTCCACGATTTTCAATCGTGGCTATTCATGTTTAAGCCCTTCGGGCTTGTTGTACTCTCTAAATAATTCTCGCAAAAAGCCTAAAAGGCTTTAACATAAATAGCCGTAGGTGAAACCTACGGAAAAAAAACTTTGCACAACCCCCTAACCCCGACTAAAAATTAGGCTCCTTAAAATTTTGAAGCTACCCCATTAGTAGAGAAAACACTTTTCAACACTCATTTACAGCACTTTCTAATCAAGTCCAAAATCAGATGAATTTTTCTCATAGTTTCTCCATCAGGTTCTCTTCCAAAATGATTATATCTTCTCTGTTCAATATAAAGAATAAATCGTAAATCTGAAATGGTTAATGTATCAAGATTTGATTCAATACTAATATCAGTTTTTGCTATTTCTGCTAAATCAAGAGATAAAGCAAAGGGTACTATTTTTGACCAAACAGCTTTTTCTTTGGGAATATCACTCTTCGTTAATTTTGCACTTATAATCGTTTTCACCCTTTTAATATCTTCTTAAAATACGCCTAAAAATATCTAAATCACCCCCTAACAATTGCCTCTTCCATATTAAAAATCATTTGGATAGTTTGCATGAGAGCGGCAGTTGCGTTTTTGTCTTTTACTTCTTTGCGTTTGAACTCGCCAATACTGAGCATTTTATCAGTTTTCTTGGCATTTTTTGCAAAAAACTCCTTTTCCGATTCAAAATACTGCGTTAGAATCTTTAGTTCTTTGACTTTTGGTTTTCGGCAAATAATGCGTCGGAATGCCTTTTCGAGTTTAGTTTCCAAAGAAATATTTTCGCTCATTAAATTCTCTGCCAAAACCCTTGAGCCTTCCATTGTTTGAGGGTCGTTCATCATTACCAATGCTTGCAGTGGCGTGTTGGTTCGGCTGCGTTGTACTTCGCATTGGTCACGGTTGCTGGCATCAAAAATTAGCATTGATGGTGGCGGAACGGTTCGCTTAATAAATACATACATTCCTCGGCGATAAAGGTCAGACTCGTGGTCTTGTACGTATCTCGCCAAAGTTCCACGTCCCGAAGTGGCCACTTCCCAAAGTCCTTTGGGTTGGTAGGGTTTCACACTTGGGCCGCCGATTTCTTCATTTAATACACCGCTACTTGCTAAAATATGGTCACGCACATTTTCGGCAGGGAAACGCATACGAGTTGAACGAGCCAAAAAGATATTTTCGGGGTCAGTTTTTAGGTGTTTTTCTGTAATATTTGAAGATTGTCGATAAGTGGCCGACATCACGATTTGTTTCACCAAACGCTTTACATTCCAGCCATTTTCTCTGAAATCTACCGCCAACCAATCAAGCAATTCGGGGTGCGAAGGTAGCTCGCCTTGCATTCCGAAATCGCCCAAGGTTTTCACAATTCCTCGTCCAAAAAACGATGCCCAAAGTCGATTGACATACACTCGTGCCGTCAACGGGTTTTTCGTATCAAGCATCCATTTTGCCAAACCAAGTCGATTTTTTTCTAATTTATTGGTATCAAATGGCATAATAGTTTTCGGAATTCCGACTCCAACCCTTTCGCCGTGCGAATCATAATTTCCACGATTCAAAATATAAGTTGGACGCACTTTTGAACTATCTTTCATCACCATCACCATTACTTTGGCGGTATCTTTTTTGTTGATAAATTTCAAGATAGAATTTACGTCCTCGGTCGTGATTTTCATGTTTGGAGGGTCGGCAAACGAAGCATCAATCGTTCCGAAAAGCCCTTTTTCTGGTACTTGATTGAAGAAAGCAAAGGTTCGGTAATAATCCTTCTGCGAAATCGGGTCGTATTTATGGTCGTGGCAATGGGCACATTCAAAAGTGAGAGCCAAGAAAGATTTTCCGAAAGTATTGGTGCGGTCGGTTACGTATTCGATGCGGTATTCTTCGTCAATTACGCCACCTTCTTGCGTTATTTTATGGTTTCGGTTAAAACCAGTTGCCAATATCATTTCTTTATTCGGATTCGGCAATAAATCGCCCGCCAACTGCCAAGTCAGGAATTTGCTGTACGGATAATTTGAATTGAAAGCATGAATCACCCAATCTCGCCACGGCCACATCGTCCGAAGTCCATCATCTTGATAACCGTGCGAATCGGCATAACGAGCCACATCGAGCCACGAAATCGCCATTTTTTCGCCATAATGCTTGTTTTTAAGCAACTCATCAACAATTTTCTCGTAAGCATTGGGCGAATTATCTTTCAAGAATCGCTCTTGCATTTCGATACTTGGCGGCAGTCCGATAAGGTCGAAACTTACACGTTTTAGTAAGCGTTCTTTGTCGGCTTCTTCGTTAGGTTTGAGGCTTTTTTCGTCCATTTTAGCATAAACGAAGTTGTCGATTTCATTTTTCACCCAATCCTCGTCGGCTTCGGGCAGTTTTGGTTTTTGCGGTGCAATAAACGCCCAGTGAGGCTTGTATTTTGCCCCTTGTTTTATCCATTTTTCAATCAGTTCAATTTCGTGTTGGGTCAATTTCAAATTAGAAGATGGCGGTGGCATCAAAACTGCGGTATCTTTGGCAATAATACGTTGATAAACCTCCGATTTATCCAAACTTCCCGCCATAATTGCATGGGCTTTAGGGTTATCTTTCAAGGCAGCATACGCACCTTCGGGCGTATCAAGGCGTAAACCTGCTTCTTGTTTACTGACATCAGGCCCGTGACATTTGAAACAACGGTCGGAAAGAATCGGGCGGATATGAAAATTATAATCAACCTCATCGGGAATTGCTCCAGTTTCGGCCGAAGAAGTGGTACAATTCCACACAATAATAGCCACGCTTACACTCGTAAGCAGCAGAAAGAAAAAAGTTTTAGCTTTAAAAACTACACTTTTCATCGGTTAATAAATCGGGTTATACGAATAGAATATTGGACGTTTTTTCAAGAATTGATTAAAAAAACTAATTCTTAAAAAAATTTAATAAAGATAAAAATATTTATTTAAAATACGACATTCCTACAAAAAAAACTGAAAATTCTTGCAATTATACAATTTATAGTTACTCTATAAAACACTTTAATGAATAAAATTCTAAGCCACAAGCCCTATTTAATGTTAACTTTGTCTTGAAAAACACATTTTAGGCAAATTATTAGACAATGAACCTCCAACAATT
>JBKBSS010000004.1:0-31025 GCA_046291385.1 Emticicia sp.
CCCAAAACATTATTTCTACCGCCAAATTCTCTTGGTTCTTTTGGCCCTTGATTTTCTTTGTGCAAAAAAGCCTGAAAGATATTCGGGTACTTATCAACATATTCTTGAATAACTTGTTGATTATTATCTGTCGATGCATCATCACCGATAACGATTTCAATTTCAAAATCGGTTTGTTGCATCAAAGCTCCATCAAGGGTCTGACGAATATATTTTTCGTGATTATAAGTCGGAACACAAATACTTACTTTTGGTGGCATCATTTTAAATTTGGAAATGTGTTAATTTGACGACGGTTCGCCGATGCGATTTGAAAATGAAATATTTTACAATAATCTCCAAATTATCAAATCGCTGCGGCGAACCGTCGCCAAATTTTCAAATTAATTATTTCTGATTCGATGAGGTAAAAGTGCAAAAAAACTATAAAGATTACTCAGCCATTTCGGGAAAATGTATTCTCTGATAATCTCTTTTTGTATCTCACGGCTTGGTTTGGCCAATCTCAAATAAGCAATTGCCGTGGGCATTTGCTTAAAATATTTTCCTGTAAACTGTTTACAGTCAAGCATCATTCTGTAATAACGGGCAATATTTTTATTGAGGGTTTCGTGAAACTTATAATCCAGTTCTTGGTCAATTCCTCGGTACATTCCGATACGGTTTTGCAAAAAATCAAAATCTTTATAGCCATCCGTAAAACTCATGCCGCCGTTACGGTTTTTTCGGTAAACCGACATCGTTTCGTTGATGTATTTAAACTTTGTGCCGCCTTTGCCCAGCAAAATATAGCGAGGAATATCGCCACTTTTCGATTCGTGAAACCATTTCGGATAATGCGTAATCACGCCATTACGGAATAAAATCGCCGAAGTTGCGATAAACCAGATTTCGTCTTCGCCAATAAAATCTTCGACCGTAACGATTTCTTTTTGGTCGGGGGCATTTACAAACTGATTTGGGTGAGAATCATCATCAAAAATAATTTCGGCATTATGAAAACACGCCACAAAGTCAGAATTTTGGTCTAAGAAATCGGCCAATTTTTGAAGTTTTTGGTCGGAAGTCCAATAATCATCACCATCCATTGGGGCGATGTATTTTCCTTTGGCAATTGCCAATGCGGCCAATGTATTCGCTTTACCAAATCCGCCGAGATTTTTCTCGTGGAGCATCGGCACAATAATATCGGGATATTTGGCGTAGTACTCTCTGATGATGTCGGCCGTCGAATCGGGAGAAGCATCATCGCCAACGATTATTTCAAATTTAAAATTGACTTGTTGCGAAAGTATCGAATCGAGGGTTTTGCGAATAAATTTTTCGTGATTATAAGTCAAAACCATTACGCTGACTTTTATATCCGAATTTTCGTTAGGAAAAGTATTCAAGGGTTTGTTTATGGTTGTTTTTAGCTTTTGGCTGTTAGCTTTTGGCTAAAAAATTAAGATAAAAAACTAAAAGCTAATTGCCAAAAGCCAACAGCATCTTTGAGATTTTCCACAAAATTAAGCCAAAAAGCTCTTTCAGCATTAGAAACACGTTAAATATTCTGATAATCAGACATTTTTTTGCTTTCTAACCTCTTCTAATCAATAAATCGTCTTATTTTTACATCGAAAAATACAAACAAACTATAAAACCATGCCTGTTACCACTGAAACTTACCCTTGGCTAAAATATTATCCAAAGGGTGTTCCCTACGAAATAAACCCAGAAGCTTATCCTTCGATTTTAGAATTGATGGAAGATGGTTTCAAGAAATTTAGTCATAAGTCGGCATACGCTTGTATGGGCAAAGAAATCACTTACGGACAACTTGATACGTTTTCTCGAAATTTTGCGGCATATCTGCAAAGTATCGGAATGCAAAAAGGCGACCGAATTGCGATTCAGATGCCAAACGTTCTGCAATATCCAGTTGCAATGTTTGGAGCTTTGCGTGCAGGTTTGACGGTCGTAAACACAAATCCGCTTTACACGCCACGAGAAATGGAACACCAGTTTAAAGATTCGGGAGCAAAAGCGATTGTTATTGTGGCAAATTTCGCTTCAAGTCTCGAAAAAATTCTGGGAAATACTTCCATCAAGCACGTTTTCGTGACTGAGTTGGGCGATATGCTGGGCTTCCCGAAAAAACAGATTGTCAATTTTGTCGTGAAAAGTGTCAAGAAAATGGTTCCTGCATTTAATTTGCCTACGGCACAATCTTTCATGGATGCTGTAAGTAAAGGAGCAAGCCAAACTTGGACAAAACCAAGTATGAAAAATACTGATTTGGCATTTATTCAATATACTGGCGGAACAACAGGGGTTTCAAAAGGAGCAATGCTCACGCACCGAAATATCGTGGCAAATCTCGAAGCCAATAGTGTTTGGCAAGGAGTTTTGACTGATAAAATTACCGACGAAAAACCCGTTGTAGTAGCTGCTTTGCCGCTTTATCATGTTTACGCTCTGACGGTAAATGCTCTCACGGCTCTAAAAACTGGTACGATGAATTTGCTCATCACTAATCCTCGTGATTTGGAGGCTTTCATCAAAGATTTGAAAAAATATCCTCCGCACGTATTTACGGGCGTGAATACATTATATAATGGTTTGCTCAATCATCCAAAAATCGGAGAAGTTGATTTTAGTAATTTGGTTATCACATCGGCGGGTGGAATGGCACTTCAAGGAGTTGTGGCCAATCGTTGGAAAGATTTAACTGGAAATTTACCAGCCGAAGGCTATGGTTTGTCAGAAACTTCGCCAGTACTTACTTCAAATCCGCTTGTTGGAGAAAACCGTGTCGGTACAATCGGAATTCCGTGGCCGAGTACCGAAGTCAAAATCTTGAAAGACGATGAAACTTGGGCAGAAGTTGGCGAAGCGGGCGAGATTGTAGCTCATGGCCCCCAAGTAATGGCTGGATATTATAACAGAGCGGATGAAACCGCAAAAGTAACATTTATCGACAGTGAAGGAAAATCTTGGTTCAAAACGGGCGATGTTGGCATAATGAGTGCCGATGGTTTCTTCAAGATTGTGGATAGAAAGAAAGATATGATTTTGGTTTCGGGCTTTAATGTTTATCCAAACGAAATCGAAGATGTGGTGGCTACTTGCCCAGGAGTTTTGGAAGTTGCCTGTATTGGTGTAGCCGACGAAAAATCTACCGAAGCTGTCAAAATTTTCATCGTTAAAAAAGACCAAAATCTTACAGCCGAACAAGTAAAGGCTCATTGTAAAGAAAACTTGACTGCTTATAAATGTCCAAAGCATATTGAGTTCCGTACCGAATTACCAAAGACAAACGTTGGTAAAATTTTACGTAGAAGCCTAAAAGAAGAAGAAATGGCGAAAAAGTAGATTTCAGATTCGAGAGAATTAATGTGAATAGTTTTAAAACCCACTTTTATCATTCGATACGAGTGGGTTTTTATCTGAAAGCAAAAACGATTTTTCATGCCCAAATCAACATCTTTTTAGTTTTTTATCGTTAAGAAAGAATATTTTCATAATTTTGAACGTCTTTTCGAGATGAAAGAGAGTTCTGCCCAAAATCTAAAAAATATACAATGAAGATTTGTTCAAAAGTAGTGCTTTGTGTTTGTCTGTCAATAGCCATTGGTGCTTGTAGCCGTTCGGCCACGCCGACCAGAAGCACCAATGTAGGTATTGGCAATTACGAAGAAGACCTTTCGGATGTTCGTGTAACTTATGACCCAAAACCCGTAGCAACAACACCTGCTGAAAAAATACCTGCAAAAGAAAAATCGGGAGGGGCGATTGTTCAAATTCCACAACAAGTAAATTCACAAGTCGATATCGCTCTTGATTCTATTGCTGTCAGAAACAAAAACGTGCGATATTCATCAGGTTATCGCATTCAAGTTTATGTGGGCAACGACCGCCGAGAAGTAGATGAGGCGAAAGTGTTTATTTACCAAAACTTTCCCGAACTTAGCACTTATCTTACTTTTAGCCAACCGACTTACAAACTTAAAGCGGGCGATTTTACTTCCAGATTAGATGCCGAACGCTATTATTCAACTATTAAGCAACGCTACTCAATGGCAATGATGGTTTCGGAAAGAATTGATATTAAAAAAAGTATGCAGACAAAATAAATGTTGAATGATAAAATAAAAATCATTCATTGTAAATTTTTAATCAGTAGAAACGTACTGATAATTGATAAAGACAATTGAAAATATGACAGCTTATGTTTTTCCTGGGCAAGGGGCTCAGTTTAGTGGAATGGGTAAAAATCTTTACGAAAGTTCGGAATCTGCCCGCCAAATGTTTGAAAAAGCCAACGAAATCTTGGGCTTTGAAATTACAAAAGTAATGTTTGAGGGAACTGACGAAGAACTCAAACAAACCAATGTAACTCAACCCGCAATATTTTTACACTCAGTAATTTTGGCTTCAACCATCGAAGATTTTAAGCCCGATATGGTTGCAGGTCACTCTTTGGGCGAATTTTCTGCCTTAGTCACAGCAGGAGCTTTATCATTTGAAGATGGTTTGAAACTTGTTTCGCAACGTGCGAACGCCATGCAGCGTGCCTGCGAGATAAACCCATCGACGATGGCGGCCATTTTAAATTTAGCCGATAATGTTGTAGAAAATATTTGTGCAGGAATTGACGGTGTTGTTGTGGCCGCAAATTATAATTGCCCAGGTCAATTAGTAATTTCAGGAACAACCGAAGCTGTAACCGAGGCTTGCGAGGCAATGAAAGCTGCAGGAGCAAAAAGAGCCTTGATTTTGCCAGTGGGTGGAGCATTTCACTCACCACTAATGGAACCAGCTCGTGAAGAATTGGCCGCAGCGATTGAAAACACAACATTTGCAACGCCAAGTTGCCCAATTTATCAAAACGTAAATGCAAAACCATCAACGGATGTATCAACCATCAAAGCTAATTTGATTGCTCAACTTACTGGCCCAGTTCGTTGGACGCAGTCAGTGCAAAATATGGTAGCCGACGGTGCAACAAAATTTATAGAATGTGGCCCAGGGAAAGTTTTACAAGGTTTAGTGAAGAAAATCGCACCAGAAGCTGAAACCGCAGGAGTTTAAGTTCAATGATTGAATGAAACAATGATAGAATGAATTGCTCATTCCTGTAAAATAAAAAAGTAAAGCCCAACTTGAAAACATCAAGTTGGGCTTTACTTTTTTATCAAAAATATGTTACGCACCATAACGCTGAAAGCGTTAAACCCGAATAGCCCCGAAAGAATTTCGGGGAGAAAAAGAGTTAGGATACCCCAACCTCGAAGTGGGTTGAACATCAGTAGTTCTGGGGGATACTAACTCATTACATCAGTTGTTAACAAAAAATATTTCTTATGCTTCCAAAACCACACGAATGGCTTCTTGAGATAAATTAGCAATTTCTTCGCCCGTTTTGCCTTTTGGTTCGATTGGTTCAAGAACTGTCCATGAAAGTTTTGAGAATGAAACCAAAGGGAAAAGTCCGCTATTTGGGTCAAATTTACTGTTACCTTTAATGGCAATCGGCACGACTAAAGCATTGGGAGCTTTCTTCAATAAAGCATTGATTCCACCTCCTGCAAAAGTTTTCATCGTACCCGAACGAGAACGAGTACCTTCTGGAAAAATTACTGCTGAAAAATTGTTGTCTCCAATATATTTACTCAATCTTAAAATTTCGCTCACGGCTTGCTTACCATCTTTACGGTCAATGAGGGCGGCATTGCTTTTATGAAGATTATACGAAATACTCGGAATACCTTTCGCCAGTTCGATTTTAGATACAAAAACGGGCTTATATTTTCGTAAAAACCAATAAATGGCAGGAATATCAAAAGTACTTTGGTGATTGGCAATAAAAACGATTGGTCGGTCGGTCGGTAGCTGAAACAATTGCGTAAATTTCACGGTTGTACCAGTAAGATACCAACCGTAGGTAATGAAAAAATTGAGTACATAGACAACTTTCTGTTGGGTGTTTCGTCCAAAAATATTAAAAGCTATCACTTGTAGTATGTGAAACACAACTAATAGTAGGCCAAAATAGACCAAATAGACCAAACTCAGAATATAATCAATCATTTTTTTCATGCCACAAAAATACGCAAAAAGCACGTAGTTTGCAGAAAAACTGTGATAATCTGCGTTTTTTTCTAAAATTAGAAGTACCTTGCACCGTTGTTGAAACTAAACTTTACATTTCAAATACTAATATGGAATTATCCAATATGAGATTAGAGGTGATGAAGTTTGTCGGACAAAAAATTGATTATTTTGTTGACGAATTTCTAAAACCGATTGACACAAACTGGCAACCAACCGATTTTTTGCCAAATTCAGAAAGTGAAGATTTTTTGAGTCAAGTAAAAGAGTTGCGTGAAACAGCCAAAGATTTGCCCTACGATTACATTGCGGTTTTGATTGGCGATACAATTACCGAAGAAGCCCTGCCAACTTATGAATCATGGTTGATTGAAGTGGTGGGAGTTGACCAAGTAAACGAACCAAATGGCTGGGCCAAATGGGTGCGTGCTTGGACTGCCGAAGAAAACCGTCATGGCGATTTGCTAAATAAATTTTTGTATTTATCGGGTCGTGTGAATATGCGTGCCATGGAAACATCAACCCAATATCTGATTGCCGATGGCTTTGATATTGGTACTGGTCGTGACCCATACAAAAACTTTGTTTATACATCATTTCAAGAATTGGCAACTAATATTTCGCACCGAAATACCGCAAAATTGGCAAAAGAGTACGGAAATGTACCTTTAGCAAAAATTTGTGGCGTAATTGCCGCCGACGAAATGCGTCACGCAAAAGCATACAAAACATTCATTAGTCATATTTTTGAAGTTGACCCATCAGAAATGATGTTGGCTTTTGAAGACATGATGAGAAAGAAAATTGTGATGCCCGCTCACTTCTTGCGTGAATCAGGAATAAATATGGGACAAACATTCTCACACTTTTCGGATGCTGCTCAACGTTTGGGTGTTTACACAACCTACGACTACATCGAAATCATGGAGTCATTGTTGAAAGATTGGAAAATTGAGAGCATTGGAAATTTGAACGATGCAGGCGAAAAAGCTCGTGACTATTTAATCGCTTTGCCAAGTAGATTGAGAAGAGTAGCCGAACGCACAAAAATACCAAATATCGAATATCAGTTTAGCTGGATTTCGTGAGGCTAAGAAAATACAGAAAACCCCTTCGTTAGTTCTGCGAAGGGGTTTTCTTTTTGTCTTGACAAAACTTATTCCAAAGTTCTGTGCCTTTGGTTTGTTGCATATTTTTGAGTTGTTGCAAATCTACGCACATTTTCTGCACGTCTTTTGTGATAGCATAAACCGCCGCACGAGCGTAGTAAGCATCAATATTGAGCGGGTCTAAGGCAATACTTTTCGCAAGGTCTTTTACTGCCAGCGAGTAGCGTTTCGCCTCGACATTGATGTTTGCCTGCATTAAATAATAGTTCGATTCATTAGCATCAATTGTATCTTTGGGTGCTTGCGTTTCCCCACTTTTGCGACCCATTTTTTCAGTCCAGCCCATATCAAAAGCCATTTTTACTTCGCTATTTACTGGTTTTCCTTCCCAAATGGCGGGCTGCCACTTTCCTGCGGTTGCTTTGATGGCTTTTATCAAATACTTATTGTAGTTTTCGTGTGTGCTTTCCAGAATCTCAATTCCTTTTATTTCTCCTTGCTTCGTGATGATGAATCTTGCATAAAAATCTCCCGCTTTGTATTCAGGAAAGAAAAAATTTTCGGAAATAAACTGAGAAGCTGACCTTTCAGTATCCATGAAAAGCGGCTCAAGATAATCATGTTTAGAAACATAAATCGTGTCTTGTCCTTTCGTGCGATAGGTTTGGGGCGTAAAACCTAAACGATGAAAACGAGCAGGAATAAATGATAAACTTAGTGCTTTTGACAAACTTGCTGAATCTAAATTTATAGCTCTAAAAACAAGTTTTATGTCATCTAAGCGTTCAATTTTGAAAGTTGTGTTTTTACCGAAATATAAAGTGTCATTTTTCACTTGGTATGTACCTCGCCCAGTTTTGCCGTTGATGGTCACTTGAAAAGAATCATTGGGCATGAAAGTATAGCGTAATTGCATATTCCGAACATCATCTTTCAGAATCGGACTACCATCATAGAGCGTAATATTATCTTTTACCCATTCATCAACAATTTTTTGTTTAAATGTCTGAGCAAAGATTTGTGTAGAGAAGAATAGAAATATGAGTATCTTGTACATTGCATAGATAGTTATGGAGGGACAATTTAGCAAAAAATATAAAACAAAAAAAAGCGAAGATTTGATAAGTTTTTTAAAAACTCTCTAAATCTTCGCCAAATATCAATTACAAACGCCTGAAAACGAAAAAAGGCTTACTTTTTCAAGTAAACCTTTTCTTTGGGAGAAAGATGGGGCTCGAACCCACGACCCTCGGTACCACAAACCGATGCTCTAACCGACTGAGCTACAAACTCCATTTTGACAAAAAACTATCTATAAATCACAAACTAATGCTCTAATTGACCACCAAACGTTTTGTGAGCTACAAACTCTGTGTTGTTTTGTGAGTGCAAAGGTAAAGGTTTTTTTTAATTTCTCAAAAAAAATTTGCTCAAATTTATTCAACCTGCTAACTTCGGCACATGAGCGAGCGTAGAACATCATTTTTTGACACCAAAATAGAGTATTTAAAAGGCGTTGGGCCATCAAAAGCCGAGATTCTCAACAAAGAGTTGACAATCTTTACTTTCGGTGACTTGATAGAATATTACCCTTTTCGCCACGAAGACCGCACACAATTTCACAGAATCTGCGATTTGAACGACACAATGGTTGCTGCCCAAATAAAAGGACGGCTTCGTTCGTGGGAAAAAGTAGGAGAGGGAGCAAAGGCTCGATTGGTCGGACAATTTACCGATGGAACAGGAGTTTTAGAACTTACATGGTTTCAGGGAATTACGTGGGTCGAGAAAAATCTTCGACTTCAAGGTGATTATGTTGTTTACGGAAAACCAAGTGCATTTGGCAGTAAATGGCAAATTACGCACCCTGATATGGATGTGCTTACGCCCGAAAATGAGCGTGGTGGATATTTTCAGCCAGTGTATCCGTTAACCGATAAGCTTCGTAAGAAATATATTGATGGTAAGCAAATTAGCCGTTGGATGCGGACTTTGCTCGAATCGGCGGTTACGAATATTAGAGAAACGTTACCCGCTCCGTTGGTGCAGAAATTTCGACTGATTTCTAAACAAGATGCTATTTATCACATTCATTTACCCATCAATCAAGAAGCACTTCGGCAAGCCACACGACGCTTAAAGTTTGAGGAGTTGTTCTACAATCAGTTTCGACTGATTAAACAAAAGCTCATTCGTAAGCACGATTATGCGGGTCAGGTTTTTGATAAAACGAAGCTACTGACTGAGTTTTATCAAAATCATTTACCTTTTGAATTGACCAATGCTCAAAAGAAAGTAATTCGTGAGATTTTCCACGATATGCGTTCGGGCAAACAAATGAACCGATTGCTGCAAGGCGATGTAGGTAGCGGAAAAACCATTGTGGCGTTTATTACGATGCTCCTGGCCGTTGATAATGATGCCCAAGCCTGCTTGATGGCCCCGACCGAAATTCTTTCCGACCAACATTATACGGGTCTGAAAAAATTTGCCGATTTGATGGGACTTAAAATTGTTGAACTCACGGGTTCGGTCGGAAAAAAACAACGCCGAATCATTGATGCGGGTTTGCTCGATGGCAGCATTAATATTATCGTCGGCACGCACGCTTTGCTCGAAGACCACGTTCAGTTCAAAAACCTTGGTCTTTGTGTGATTGATGAACAGCACCGTTTTGGCGTAGCTCAACGAGCCAAACTTTGGGATAAAAATCAAAATTTTAGGCCGCATATTTTGGTAATGACCGCCACGCCGATTCCTCGAACGTTGGCCATGACGCTTTACGGAGATTTAGATATTTCTATCATTGATGAACTTCCGAAAGGACGAAAACCCATCAAAACGCTACATAAATACGATGCTGACCGACTGCGAGTTTTTGAGTTTTTGAGAAGCGAAATTCAGAAAGGTCGTCAAGTTTATATTGTGTATCCGTTGATTGAAGAATCGGAAACTTTATCATTCAAAAACCTAATGGATGGATATGAAAGTATTTCAAGGGCTTTTCCCGAATATCCTTTGAGTATTGTGCATGGAAAAATGGGCTGGAAAGAAAAAGATTACGAAATGCAACGTTTCAAAAATAAAGAAACGCAGATTTTGGTGGCAACGACCGTAATTGAAGTAGGCGTTGACGTACCAAATGCCTCGGTGATGGTCATTGAAAGTGCCAATCGTTTTGGACTTTCGCAGTTGCATCAGTTGCGTGGGCGTGTGGGGCGTGGAGCGGAGCAATCTTATTGTATTTTGATGACCGACCATAAACTGAGCAAAGATACCCGTCTCAGAATAGATACGATGGTCAGAACCAACAATGGTTTTGAGATTTCGGAAGTTGACTTGTCGCTCCGTGGGCCAGGTGATATGGCTGGTACGCAACAAAGCGGAATGCTCGACTTAAAAGTGGCAGATTTAGCCAAAGATGGCGAGATTCTGAAATACGCTCGTGAGGCAGTTATGGAAATTTTGGACAACGACCCCGAATTGGAATCGACCGAAAATCAGCCTATTAAGCAGCACGTAAATGCTTTAAGAAGTAATGAAACTAATTGGAGTCGGATTAGTTGAGAGTTTTATGAAAAAAAATATTCAAAATAAAGTTTAAGAAACATGTTTCAATATACCGAAGTAGATTCTTCAATAATAGATTTAGTCGGCTACGATGCTGGCACCAAAACCCTCGAAATTAGATTTATTGATACGGGTTTTAGTTATGAGTATTACGACGTACCTCCGACGGTTTACGAACAATTGCTGGAGAGTAGTTCTAAAGGAATTTATCTGCGAAACTGTATAATAGATTGCTACAAAGTTTCGGACGAACCCAAGCGAAATTTGTTTAAGCCATTTGTTGGTGAATACACAATTACCGAAATGCCCGATTTTGATGATACATATCTAAATATGGATGGCGACCCTACGATTATCATTAATGACAATGGAAGTGGCGAGTTTCACTTTGGGGTCATTACAGGGCATTTTGAAGGTAAAGTCAAAGAAAAAAACGATAAAGAAGTGTTCTCTTTCAGATGGACAGGAAATGATGAGGCTGATGATGCTGCTGGCACAGGTTGGATTTTGATTGATGATGAAAACGAAGCAATAGAAGGTGAAATTTGTTTTGAAGACGGGGACGAACATTACTTTTTTGCTTATAAAAAATAAAAACCTATTTTTCGTTGCCAGACCGAAAGCAAAAAACAGCACTTCATCAACAAATCCCATGCAATACCTAAAACATCAAAAGTTTGCCGATGTCGAAATGTTTCGCTTTGGATATTCTCCCATTGGCAAGCCGTGGCTGAGTGTTTATTGCTATCTCATTGATAATGTGCTGATTGACACTGCTCAAACCAACTGCCAAGAAAAGGTACTGAAAGCCTTTGAAACCAAACCCATCGACAAAATTTTGCTTACGCACTGGCACGAAGACCATTCGGGCAATACTGCCAAGCTCGCCAAGTTTCACAACGCCCAAGTTTCCGCACATCCGTTCACGCAAGAAAAACTCCGTCAAGGTTTTGAGATTTTGCCCTACGAAAAATTTCTTTTTGGGAAAATAAAGCCATTTCAAGGAAAAATAGCTGATTTTGAAGCAATTATCGAAACGCCGAATCATAAATTATTGCCAATTTTTACGCCAGGCCACGCCGATGACCACACGGTTTTTCTGGAAAAAGAAAATGGCTGGCTTTTTTCGGGCGATTTGTATGTGGGTGTAAAAATCAGGATTTTTCGTAAAGGTGAGCAGTTTTGGCCGCAAGTGGAGGCTTTTCGTAAAATTTTGACGTACGATTTTGATGTATTATTTTGCGGACATCATCCACGACTAAAAGATGGCAAGAAAATGCTGGCTCAGAAACTCCAATATTTTGAAGATTTTGCAGGAAAAGCCCAACATTTTCAGCAAAAAGGCTTCAATACTAAAGAAATAATGAAAGCCATGAGGTTTCGAGAAAACAGCCTGTTAAAACTTTTGCTCTCTAATGATGTTTCAGTAGAATATATGATTGAGGCGGCACTTAGACAAGATTAAAAAGATTGTCAGGATTATAGAATTGATTAAATTTTTAAAGAAATATTATCATTGACGGCAATGTCCTTGTAAGTAGTTTTCAAGCGACTTACGAAGAATTAGGTGGCTTGTAAAAGAACATAATCAACTGATTTACAAATATTTATCAACCAAAAAAACATTTTTCTGAACAAAGAGTTATTCTGATTGTAGGTAAAAGACAATATCGTTTTTTTCAATTAAATCATGAACCGTTATGAGCAATGGTATGAATAGTGAGAAAGCAATTCTCTGGGTAGAAAAATGGACTCCGATTGTAATTGATGTTGAAGGTGTAGAGCGTCCGCCTCGTTATGAGGTTTCAAATTTTGGTAGGTTGAGAAGTTTTCAGAATAACGAAAAAGGCGAAGTTATAAAAGGTTCTGTGATTCAGGGTTATAAGTCGTTGAATATCCGACTGCCAAAAGGCAAATCGTTTAATCGCTACGTGCATAAATTGGTGGCGGAGAAATTTGTGCCAAAAAATAGCCCCGACCACAAATTTGTGATTCACCTTGATTTCGATAAACAAAGTAATCATTTTGAAAATCTCAAATGGGCAACCAAAGATGAAATGGTGGCTCATAATAAGCTAAACCCTGCGGTTATCAATAAACCGATTCCGAGACGCACAAAAAATTACAAACTAACCGAAACAAAGGTCAGAATGATAAAAAAGATGCTTCAACACGACAGTACTCGTCTAAAAATGATTGCCAAACAATTCGGAATTACGCACACGCAGCTCAATCGAATCCGTTCGGGCGAAAACTGGGGTTATGTAAAAATTGATTAATAGATTACAGAATGCCCATTTGTTTCAAGATTTTATTCGTGATTTCGATGCGTTTTGCAACAAATTCGGGCATTGCTTTTTCTAACGGCTTATTCACTCGCAAGGCGAAAAAGTAGAGATTATCTTTCTTTTCTACATAGCCCACAAACCAACCAATATCTTTTCCGCCAGCTTGGGCCCAACCAGTTTTGGCTCGCAAAGTATAATCTGCGGTTTGTTCTCGAATCATTACTCGCTTCACAATCTCAAAAGTACGTTTCGAGAAAGGCAATTTTTCTTCGTGTAATTTTACCAAAAACTCCAGTTGATTTTTCGGCGAAATCTGTAAGGCCGAACTTTCTCCCAGCCAAAAAGTAGTCAAATCTTTCCCGATATTGTGGTTGCCGTAGTTGCAAGCCTTCAAATATTTATTATAATTCTTTTCTCCAATTCGGCGAGCCAATTCCTGATAAAACCACACCGTTGAATTTTTATAAGCCTCCGTTAGGTTGTGGTCTTTGTCCCAAACTGGTAGCCAACGTTTTTCTCCGTCCCATTTAATCACGTCATTTTCATCTTTAATTGCTCCAACTTCTAAAGCAATCAACGAATTTGGAATCTTAAAAGTTGAAGCGTGCGACGTTGCTCGCACAAAATCGGCTTTATCGCTTATTTTGTAAGTTTTCTTTTTGTAATCATATAAATAAAAACCGCCTTCGAGGTCAGCTTCTTTGAAATATTGGCTAAAATCGACCAATTCCTGAGCAGAAATGCTTAAAAATGAACAAACAAAAAGACTGGCAAAAAAGATTTTTTTCATTGCTTGCAGAAAGAAAGTTAATTTTGATGAAATGTTTACAAATGTAGATAGCAAAACCGAGAGATTCTCCGAAGATTAAGGATTGGTCTGATAAAATTTTGCTTTAAATTTTAAGAGTTTTTATATGAAATATCACCGAGTTTTAGTCGAAGCCATCGTTTTTGCTTTGCAACAGATTTTCAACGAAAATCGTCAAGCCGATAAAGTTATTGAGCAAGTTTTGAAGTCAAATAAAAAATGGGGAAGTCGAGATAGAGCCTTTATTGCCGAAAATACCTACGAAATTGTGCGTTGGTGGCGTTTGCTGAAATTCGTCTCAAATATTAATTGTGTAAAAGTGGAGGAAGAAGCTCTTTTTTGGCAACTTCTTGGCTCGTGGCGAGTACTTCAAGGCGATAAATTGCCCGAATGGAACGAGTTTTTGAAACTCAACCCAAGAGAAATTCTGGCAAAAAATGAAGAAGCCAAAGAAATTAGAAAAGTGCGTGAATCAATTCCCGATTGGATGGATGCCATTGGCGAGCAAGAATTGGGCGAAAATTGGGAAGCGGAACTCCACGCCATGAATCATCAAGCAAGCGTAGTTTTAAGAACAAACACGCTGAAAACCAACAAGTTAGATTTAAAAAAGGCATTCCGAGAAATTGGTATTGATACCGAAACATTGCCCAACGTAGTCGATGCTTTGGTTTTGCCAAAACGTGCTAATGTTTTTGCTACTGAGCTTTTCAAGAAAGGAATGTTTGAAGTACAAGATGCTGGTAGTCAGTTGATTGCATCGTTTTTGGACGTAAAAGCAGGAATGCGAGTAATTGATGCCTGTGCAGGTGCGGGCGGAAAAACGCTTCATTTGGCAACTTTGATGGAAAACAAAGGCCGAGTAATAGCGATGGACGTGGAAGATTATAAACTCCAAGAACTCCAACGCCGTGCCAAACGCAACGGAATCGGTAATGTAGAAACGAAGTTGATTGAAGCAAAAACCATCAAAAGATTAAAAGAAAGTGCCGACCGCCTTTTGCTCGATGTTCCATGTTCGGGTTTAGGAGTTTTACGCCGAAATCCCGATGCAAAATGGAAATTGAAAAGCGATTTTCTTGAAAAAATCAAGCAAACCCAAGCCGAAATCATTACCAATTACTCAAAAATGCTCAAACATGGTGGAAAAATGGTTTATGCCACGTGCAGTATTTTACCCTCAGAAAGCGAAGAACAAGTACAGAAATTCATAGCCCAAAATCCTGAATATCAATTAATTGAAGAAAAAAGAACTTCACCAGCTAAAGATGGCTTCGATGGCTTTTACATGGCTTTGATTGAGCGAAAGTAAACTTTTTGTAGGACAGGTTTTCAACCTGTCGCATTGATATATCTTTCCGAAAACAATTATTTACTCCAAACAATTTATTCCTATATTTGACCAATAAACTCAACCTTATAAAAACACCTAATTCAATAAAACCAAACTATGAAATACATAGCATCAATCGACCAAGGCACAACCAGCACTCGTTGCATTATTTTTGATAAAAAAGGAAACATCGTTTCGGTCGGACAAAAAGAACACGAGCAGATTTACCCAAAACCAGGTTGGGTTGAGCATAATTCGGAAGAAATTTGGAAAAATACGCTCGAAGTAATTGCTCTGGCCAGAATTAATAAAAATATTAAGCTCGAAGATATTGCTGCTTGCGGAATCACTAATCAAAGAGAAACTTCCGTAGTTTGGAATAAACGTACAGGAAAAGCCTACTATAATGCTATTGTTTGGCAAGATACTCGTGTGGGCGAGACGGTAAATGCTCTCACGAAAAGTCATGGTTCACAATTTTTTCAAGACCGCACAGGTTTGCCTTTGGCCACGTATTTCAGCGGTCTAAAAATCAAATGGATTCTCGACAACGTAGCAGGTGTGCGTGAAGATGCCGAAAAAGGCGAAGCACTTTTCGGAAATATGGACACGTTTTTGATGTGGCATTTAACGGGCGGCATAAAAGGAGGTTTGCACATTACTGATGTAACAAATGCCAGTCGTACGCAATTAATGAATCTCGAAACCGTTCAGTGGGATGCGGAATTGGCTCAAATTATGAACATTCCGCTACAAATGTTGCCCAAAATTGAGCCAAGTAGCAAAGTTTATGGACATATTACTTCCGATACAATGAAAGGCGTGCCATTGGCAGGAATCTTGGGCGACCAACAAGCCGCACTCGTCGGACAAACTTGTTACCAACCTGGCGAAGCAAAAAACACTTATGGAACTGGCTGTTTTATGTTAATGAATACAGGCACAGAAATTGTTCCGTCGAAAGCTGGTTTGCTCACAACCGTTGCCTATCAATTTGAAAATCAGCCAGTTCATTATGCACTCGAAGGCTCGGTGGCTATTTCGGGGGCATTGGTACAATGGCTGAGAGATAATATGGGAATGATAGAAAAAAGTTCTGATGTTGAGGCTTTGGCACAAACCGTTGAAGACAATGGCGGAGCATATTTCGTTCCAGCGTTTTCGGGGCTTTATGCACCGTATTGGAAATCGTCGGCTCGTGGCGTAATTGCGGGTCTGACTCGCTACGTAAACAAAGGTCACATCGCTCGTGCGGTTTTGGAAGCAACTGCTTACCAAACCCGTGACGTACTGGAAGCAATGGAAAAAGATTCGGGAATCGAAGTTTCGTCGCTCAGAGTTGATGGCGGAATGGTTGTCAACGAATTATTGATGCAATTT
Organism: Emticicia sp.; assembly: GCA_046291385.1. GTDB lineage: Bacteria > Bacteroidota > Bacteroidia > Cytophagales > Spirosomataceae > Emticicia. The sequence goes on from JBKBSS010000004.1 coordinate 16,582, forward strand.
CAGTCTGATATGCTCAAAGTGCCAGTTATTCGCCCAAAAATGATTGAAACTACCGCACTCGGTGCAGCTTATGCGGCAGGTTTGGCAGTTGGTTTTTGGGCAAATTTAGATGATTTGCTACAAAATTGGGGCAAAGACAAAACATGGAAGCCCAAAATGAAAGCCGCCGAACGTAGAAAACTTTATATGGGTTGGAAGAAAGCCATCAAGCGTTCGTTTGATTGGGAGAAATAAGAAAATGTAGAATTAAGAATTTAGAGTTTATCTTTGAGCTGAGAATGACTATTCTAAAGTTCGTTCATTCGCTCAATCACACATTCATTCATTGAAAATGACAAAAGTAGATTTTTTAGTTATAGGTTCGGGCATTGCGGGCTTGAGTTTCGCACTCAAAGCATCTGCAAAAGGTAAAGTATTGGTTTTGACTAAAGTAAATGCCGACGAAACCAACACAAAATATGCCCAAGGTGGAATTGCGGCTGTTTTTGACCCCGACACTGATTCTTTTGAAAAACACATCAGCGATACGCTCATCGCAGGTGACGGACTTTGCGACCGCAAAATCGTAGAGATTGTTGTAAAAGAAGGCCCCGACCGTATTGATGAATTAATTGAATACGGAACAAATTTCGATAAACACGGTGGCGAGTATGACCTAACCCGTGAAGGCGGGCATTCGGAAAATCGAATTTTGCACTATAAAGATATTACGGGTAAAGAAATCGAGCGTGCTTTATTGGAAGAAGTAAGTAAAAATCCAAATATTGAAATCTTGACACATTATTATGCTGTCGAAATTATTACGCAACACCATTTGGGTATCGAAGTAAACCGTGAAACCAATGATGTAACTTGCTACGGTGTTTATGCCTTAAATTTACAGTCAGGTCAAGTCGAAACTATTTTATCGAAAATGACCGTCATGGCAACAGGCGGTGCGGGGCATATTTATTCCGCAACGACAAATCCTGTTATTGCTACGGGCGATGGAATCGCAATGGTTTACCGTGCCAAAGGTCGTGTACGAGATATGGAAATGATTCAGTTTCACCCAACCTCACTCTACAACCCTGGCGAATATCCAAGTTTTTTGATTACCGAAGCCGTTCGTGGCGAAGGTGGAGTTTTGAAAAACAAAAAAGGCGAAGAATTTATGCACGGCTACGACCCACGTGGCTCGCTTGCACCACGTGATATTGTGGCCCGCTCAATTGATGCCGAAATGAAAAAAACTGGTGAAGACCACGTTTATCTCGATATTTCATTCAAACCAAAAGAGCTAATTCTTCAACATTTTCCTAATATTTATGAAAAATGTCTGAGTATCGGACTTGATATTTCTAAAGACCAGATTCCAGTTGTGCCTGCCGCTCACTATTTATGCGGTGGAATTTTGGTCGATGAAATGGGACGTTCAACCATTAATCGTTTGTTTGCTTGCGGCGAATGCTCATCAACGGGCTTGCACGGAGCAAATCGACTGGCTTCAAATTCACTACTTGAAGCGGCAGTTTTCGGACACAGAATTGCCCAAGATGCCCTCGACGACTTTGATAATTTGACTTTCCAAGAAAACGTACCAGATTGGAACGAATTCGGAACTGAACAATCGAATGAAGAAATTTTGGTAACGCATAATCTCAGAGAATTACAAAGAATGATGGCCGATTACGTCGGAATCGTTCGTTCAGATTTCCGTCTGGAGCGTGCCATGCGACGTTTGAATTTGATAAAACAAGAAACCGAAGAATTTTACAAGAAAACAAAGCTTTCGATGAAACTTTGTGAGTTGCGAAATTTAGTTCAATGTGCCGAATTGGTAATCAAATGTGCCATGAAACGCAAAGAAAGCCGAGGGCTTCATTATACGACCGACTACCCTTACAAGTTGGGTGGAAAGCCCGAAAACTCGGTTTTGTAAATATTTTTTCATAAAACATTGTGTTTTTTGCCATTTAGAGTAGCTTTACTATAAATTAATCAATAAGAATATGGTTGCAATCGTTGGTACATATCTAAATGGTTATGTAAAATTGGATAAGGAATATTCAACTAAAAACCCTGTAAAAGTTATTGTTACATTTCTGGAGGAAATAGAAACACCAACTGAAAAAGGTTTTTCATTGTCTGATTTTTCATTTTCAAAGAGCCAAAAAAATTTGGAAAATTATAAAGGTTCTTTTAGTAGCTCAATTGTTGATGAAAGAAGGTCTGAATTATGAAAATATTTTTAGATACATCATCTTTGGTAAAACTATATCATAGAGAAACAGGTACACAAGAACTTGAGAAATTATTTTCAAGCTATAAAATTACTGCTGTTTTTCTCTCAGAAATAGCAAAAATAGAGTTTGCTTCTACAATTTGGAAAAAAGTGCGTACAAAAGAAATTACTGAATTAGAAGCACAAATAACATTAGAATTATTTGAAACTGATTTTGAAAAATATACATTCATTGCAACTGATAGTATTGTTCTTGAAACAGGAAGGACTTTGACAACAAAATATGGAATGCAAGGGCTAAGAACTTTGGATAGTATTCAATTTTCGACTGCAATTTCATTAGCACGTCAAGCAGATGTTTTTTTCACAGCCGATAAACTATTGAAATCATTTTTTGAGACAGAAGGGTTATCAACCGAAGTAGTTCTTTAAAAATCAAAATTGCAAATAATAAATATTTTATCTAATTTTGCACCCCGATACTGAAAAGTATCACGTTGCTTTGTCGAAGCGAATGGTTCTTTCGGCAGAGTTTTTTATCACTCTAAAAAATTTGAACCAATGTCACAAAAAATCAGAATCAAATTGAAGTCATTTGACCACAATTTAGTGGACAAATCGGCTGAAAGAATTGTGAAAGCTGTAAAATCTACAGGTGCAGTTGTTAGCGGTCCAATTCCGTTACCAACTCGTAAAGAAATTTTCACAGTTTTGAAATCACCTCACGTTAACAAAAAAGCACGTGAACAATTCCAATTGTGTACTTACAAGCGTCTAATCGACATCTACTCGGCAAGCCCGAAAACAGTAGATGCCTTGATGAAATTGGAGCTTCCAAGTGGTGTTGATGTTGAAATCAAAGTGTAGTTTTGATAAAACGTACAATAAAAAGCCTATTTGTCGAAAAACAAATAGGCTTTTTTGTTAAACTCAGCATTCAGAACTCTAAACTCAGCACTCTAAACTCTTTGAGTGTATTGTTTTTATTCCTAAATTTGCATTAATTCTAAGCGATTTACATTCACCATAAAAGATTCAAGAAGTCAAAATGGCATCTACTAAAGAAAAAGCCCCAAAGGTTAAATACAGTAAAGAAACTTATATGTATTGGTACGAGTCAATGTACCTTCAGAGAAAATTTGAGGAAAAAGCAGGGCAATTATATGGTCAACAAAAGATTCGTGGTTTTTGTCACTTATATATTGGTCAAGAGGCTTGTTCATCAGGAGCGGTTTCGGCTTTAACAAAAGACGATAAATGGATTACGGCTTACCGTGACCACGGACATCCGTTGGCACTCGGCACTGACCCAAACAGAATCATGGCGGAGCTTTTCGGAAAAGTGACAGGAACAACCAAAGGAAAAGGTGGCTCAATGCACATTTTTGACAAAGAAGTTAATTTTATCGGTGGACACGGTATCGTTGGTGCTCAAATCCCTTTGGGTGCAGGTATTGCTTTCGCCGAAAAATATAAAGGCACAAAAAATCTTTGCATGTGTTATTTTGGTGACGGTGCGGTGCGTCAAGGTGCATTACACGAGGCATTCAATATGGCCATGACTTGGAAATTGCCTGTAATTTTTGTCGTAGAAAACAATGGTTACGCAATGGGTACTTCGGTTGAGCGTACTTCAAATGTGCGTGAACTTTACACCATTGGCGAAGGCTACGATATGCCATCAGAGCCAGTTGATGCAATGGATGTGGAAATGGTACACGAAGCAGTGAAACGTGCGGCTGACCGTGCAAGAGCAGGCGAAGGCCCAACTTTCTTGGAGTTTAAAACATACCGTTTCCGTGGTCACTCAATGTCTGACCCACAAAAATACCGTACAAAAGAAGAAGTTGAGCAATGGAAAAGCCGTGACCCACTCGAAATGGTTCGTGACCGTATCTTGACCAACGGTATTGCAACCGAAGCAGACCTTGACGTAATTGATGCGAAAGTAAAAGAAGTTGTAGAAGCATCAGTAAAATTTGCGGAAGAATCGGCATACCCTGAGCCAGAAGCAGCTTTTGAAGATGTATATGTTGATACAGAATATCCTTTCTTGAGAGAATAATATTTTTTAAAAAATGATAAAAAAGCCAGTTTTGAATCTTCAAAGCTGGCTTTTTTTATATCAAAAATTAATAAAATATTGCTTGTAATTGCCTGAAAATAAGATATTTATCATAATTTGAAAAAAAAACTACTTTTCATGAAACATAAACACGTATATTCGGTTATCATTACACCTTGAATTATATCTGAAAAGCCCGAAAGTGCTTTGTATATCTCGAATATGAGAGAACAAAGTACAGAAAACTGATTGTGGAGAAAAACTAACTTTTCAATAAAGTAAAGAAATGAGTAACTATTCAATTAAAGATTTAGAACAACTATCGGGTATTAAAGCCCACACCTTACGGATTTGGGAACAGCGATACAACATTATCAATCCAAAAAGAACGGATACTAATATTCGTACTTATGATGATGGTGATTTGAAACTGGTTCTAAATATTGCGTTACTGAAAGACCACGATTACAAAATCTCCGAGATTGCGAAGTTGAGCTTAGAAGAATTATCGAAAGAAGTTTTGGCTATTTCTGACAAACAACTCAATTACCCCGACCAGATTCATGCCCTCACGATTGCGATGATTGACATTGATGAAGAACGCTTCGAGAAAATCATGTCAACCAACATTCTCCAGTTTGGCTTTGAGAATACGATGATAAATATCATCTATCCATTCTTGAGCAGAATCGGTACGCTTTGGATAACTGGTTCTATTGGGCCTGCACAAGAACATTTCATTACGAATCTGATTCGACAAAAAATCATCGTTGCAATTGATGGACAAATCATCAAGCCTACCGCTGATTCTAAAAAATATATTTTATATACACCCGAAGGCGAATACCACGAAATACCGCTTTTATTTGCCAATTTCATCTTGCGAGCAAGGCACAATCAGGTAGTTTATTTGGGTCAAAGTATGCCTTTTTCGGAATTACAGTTTATTTATCAACTTCACAAGCCCGATTGTTTGTTTACGGTTATTACTTCAACACCTGGGCAAGATGAAGTACAGAATTATGTCAAGAAACTTGGCGATAGTTTTCCTGATGCAAAGATTTTATTGACTGGCTATCAAGTAATTGCACAAGGACTTGATTTATCAGAAAATGTTGAGGTTGTAAACAATGTTCGCCAATTAATGGAATTTGCGGAAGGTTGATAATAATAGTTCACTGTCAATAGTCGGCAGTCCACAGTAAGTCAATAATAATATTATAACAAAATAGGCTCGATTTTCTAAAAATCGAGCCTATTTTATGTGTCTTATAGATAAATTTTAAGCTACTTCTCTATTCTTTCCTTTTGTGAAAGTATAAATCAAGACACCGATTCCGAGCAATACGGCAGGAATACTTAGAATTTGACCCATATTTAAAGTCATGTTGTCTTCAAATGCTTCTTGGTTTTCTTTCAAAAATTCATAGCAGAATCTGAGTCCAAAGCACCAAATCAAGAAAATTCCGAGCAGTAATCCACGAGGAGTTTGTGCTTTAAATTTATTCCAGAGAAAATACAAAACACCGAAAAGTACTAAGCAAGAAAGTGCTTCGTATAGCTGTGCGGGGTGGCGTGCAAAACCTTCGGGAGTCATTACAAGATTTCCGTCGGGCGACATACTGAAAAGATTAAATCTAAACGCCCACGGCAGATTACTTTCCTTTCCCACAATTTCGTGGTTCATCAGATTTCCCATACGAATAAAAAAACCTGCCAAAGCGACAGTAATCACAATTCGGTCAGCTACCCACAAGAATGGTTGGTCTTTGTGGCTACGAGCATAGATAATCAATGCCGTTACGATTCCGACTAACGCACCGTGACTTGCCAAACCTTGATAAGGCGGCGTAATCATATCAAGCAGAAATGTTCCTGGGTTTTTCAGAAACCCGTCAAATTCGTAGAAAAAATAATGCCCAAATCTTGCACCAAGTACAGTGGCAACTATCATTACAAATAAAAGTGTGTCAAGGTCTTTCTCTGATTTACCTTCTTTTCTGAAAATATTGAGCATGATTTGATAGCCCAACAAAAAGCCCGAAGCAAACAAAAGTCCATACCAGCGTAATTCAAAACTACCAAGTTTTGCTATAATCGGATTGACATTCCAAGGAATTTCTAAAAGAGTCATTTATGATTGGATTTGAAATTTCCTCAAAAATATGAGTTTTATCTGATAGCTTGCGTAATTTTGTGACAGATTGTTTAAAAATGTTGTTAGGACTACGCCAATCGTCTTTTATAATGGTGTATTTAAAGATAAATCAGAAAAGATAAAATAGTATTATTAATCTTCAATCCATATTATTCCCCATCAGGGGCAGGGGGCTTATGAAAATAAACATCGGAATTATTGGTGGAGCTGGCTACACAGGTGGCGAATTGCTCCGTATTTTGCTCAATCATCCAGAAGTAAATATAATTTTTGTAAACTCGAAAAGTCAAGCTGGTAAACCAGTTTACTCAACTCACAGCGATTTGGTTGGTGATACAGATTTGCTTTTTACTGACCTTATGCCTTTCGATGAAGTTGACGCAATATTTCTTTGCTCAGGTCACAACGAGTCGAAAAAGTTTTTTGCAGAAAACACCATTCCAGAAAACCTCAAAATCATTGACCTAAGCACTGATTTCCGTGACCAAAGTGATGGTTTTATCTATGGTTTGCCCGAATTACAACGTGATTTGATAAAAACGGCTACTAAAATCGCTAATCCTGGTTGTTTTGCTACGAGTATAGAGTTGGCTTTATTGCCATTGGCAAGTGCAGGTTTATTGAATGAAGATGTACACGTGAGTGCCGTAACGGGCAGCACAGGTGCGGGACAATCGCTTTCGGCGACCACGCATTTTAGTTGGAGAAACAATAATATTTCTATCTATAAGGCATTTACGCATCAGCATTTAAAAGAAATCAATCAAAGTATTAAAACTTTGCAACCTGCTTTTGGCAAGTCGGTAAATTTTATTCCTTATCGTGGAAACTTCAGCCGAGGAATCATGGCGAATGTTTATACTAAATTTGCAGGAACGATAGAAGAAGCCAAAGAATTATATAAAAACTATTATGCTTCGCACCCGTTTACACATTTGAGCGAAGCTGCCGAAATAGATTTGAAGCAGGTCGTGAATACAAATAAGTGCATTGTTCATTTAGAAAAACATGATGATAAGTTATTGATTACAAGCATTATTGATAATCTAACCAAAGGTGCGTCAGGACAAGCTGTGCAAAATCTAAATCTTATTTTTGGCTTAGAAGAAACAACTGGCTTGAAATTGAAATCGGTTGGATTTTAAACCATTACCACCTGCTTCGCTTGGGTAATGAAATGCTGCTGTTTTATTTGTATAGTTTATTTTTGGCATTTTTAAGCCCGAAGGGCTTAAACCTGAATAGCCCCGAAAGAATTTCGGGGAAAATAGAATAAATTTTACGTTCAACCACAGAGTGGTTGAACGTAAACTGGACGCTTCTGTTCAACCACTTTGTGGTTGTGAAGGTTACTGACATTTTATACCCCGAAATTCTTTCAGGGCTATTCGTGCGGTCCGTTGCTGCGGTTTAACGCTTTCAGCGTTACAATGCGTAATATGAGTTGCTTCACACAAGGCATCAAAAGTATAAAACCGATTATAGAAAAGTCGAACTCGTACCTGAGCGAAGCCGAAGGCACAATATTCTCTTATATTTATTGTTATAAAACTGCCATAAAAGGTTAAATTTGTAACCTTAAATACTAATACTCTGATAATCAGACATTAAAATCTTGACATATTGTCATATTTTGGTCTTTGGTTAGGTATTTGTTAACAGTAAAACTTCATAAAAAGAGAATTAACGAACAAGAAATATAAAATGCTTAATTTTTTAACAAAAGGAATCAGCCAGATTTTCGGTACGAAATCGGATAAAGATAACAAGGAACTTCAACCTTACGTAAAACTCACCAACGACGAATTTGTGCAATTGGCGAGCCTGTCGCACGATGAATTTCGAGCAAAAACCAAAGAACTTCAAGACTATATCGCTCAGAAACTTTCGCATATTGATACTGAAATCGACTCGCTCAAAGAAAGCATCGACAATAATCCCGATATGCAGGTTGACGAAAAAGAAGTCAGTTTCAAGAAAATTGATGCTTTGAAGTTGGAGCGAAACAAAGAATTAGAAGTTGTTTTGATAGAAATTTTGCCAAAAGCATTTGCGATTGTTAAAGAAACCGCTCGTCGTTTTACCGAAAATCCAACCATTGCGGTTACGGCTTCGCACCTTGACCGTGAGTTGGCCATGAGAAAATCACACATCACAATCGAAGGCGATAAAGCTATTTGGCAAAACCAATGGATGGCAGCAGGCAACTTGATGACTTGGAACATGGTGCATTATGATGTTCAGATTATCGGTGGTGCGGCACTTCACAAAGGTAAAATTTCGGAAATGGCTACGGGAGAAGGTAAAACTTTGGTGGCAACTTTTCCAGCGTTTTTGAATGCTTTGGCAGGAAAAGGCGTACATATCGTAACTGTCAATGATTATTTGGCTCGTCGTGACTCGGAGTGGATGGGGCCAATTTTTGAATTCAACGGAATCACTTGTGAGTGTATAGATAAATATCCAGCCAACACAGCCGCTCGTCGTGCTGCGTATCGTGCGGGAATTTGTTACGGAACAAACAACGAATTTGGTTTCGATTACCTCCGTGACAACATGGTAAACGACCCCGAAGAACTCGTACAGCGTGAACACCACTACGCAATGGTCGATGAGGTTGACTCAGTTTTAGTCGATGATGCTCGTACTCCGTTGATTATCAGTGGCCCGATGGCTCGTACGGGAGATGAAGAATTGTTTATTTCTTTAAAGCCACGTATTCAGAGAATCGTTGAAGCACAAAAAGCATTGACAAATAGCTACTTAAATGAAGCTAAAAAGTTGATTGCCGCAGGAAATAAAAAAGATGGTGGTTTGGCTTTATTCCGTGCGTTCCGTGGTTTACCGAAAAACAAACCATTGATTAAATACCTTTCGGAGTTCGGAATGAAGGCAATGTTGCAAGAAACCGAAGCAATCTATTTGGCAGAAAACCAAAAGTTAATGCCAGAAGCGGATGCTCCATTATATTTCACAATTGACGAAAAAAATAACTCAATCGAGTTAACCGATAAAGGAATTGATTTCTTGACAGGTGAAAGTGAAGACCATAATTTCTTCATAATGCCTGATTTAGGTGTTGATTTGGCGGCTATCGCAAAAGCAGACTTGAATGAGCAAGAAAAAATCTTGAAAAAAGATGAAGTCATTCGTGATTATTCTACAAAAGCTGAGCGTATTCACGCTGTCAACCAATTATTAAAAGCCTATACTTTATTTGAAAAAGACGTTGAATACGTTGTGATGGATAATAAAGTAATGATTGTTGATGAGCAAACTGGTCGTATCATGGATGGCCGTCGTTGGTCAGATGGTTTACACCAAGCCGTTGAAGCAAAAGAAAATGTAAAAGTTGAAGATTCAACCCAAACTTACGCCACGATTACGCTGCAAAACTATTTCCGTATGTACCACAAATTGGCTGGTATGACAGGAACGGCCGAAACCGAAGCGGGTGAGTTCTGGAAAATCTATAAATTAGATGTAGTTTCGATTCCGACCAATAGAAATATTGTAAGAAAAGACCAAGAAGATAAAGTTTATAAGACCGTTCGTGAAAAATACAATGCCGTAGTTGATGAAATTACGGAATTAGTAAGCATCGGTCGCCCAGTTTTGGTGGGTACAACTTCGGTAGAAAACTCTGAGATTTTGAGCCGAATGCTCACACTTCGCAAGGTTCCGCACCAAGTATTGAACGCCAAACAACACGCCCGTGAGGCCGACATTGTAGCAGAAGCAGGAAAACCTGGAACTGTGACGATTGCAACCAACATGGCTGGTCGTGGAACGGATATTAAATTGACTTCTGAAAGTAAATCGGCTGGTGGTTTGGCCATTATCGGTACCGAACGCCACGATTCTCGTCGTGTTGACCGCCAATTACGTGGTCGTGCTGGTCGTCAAGGAGACCCAGGAACTTCGCAATTCTTTGTTTCGCTCGAAGACCAATTGATGCGTTTGTTTGGTTCTGACCGTATCGCTTCCGTAATGGACAAAATGGGTATGGAAGAGGGCGAAGTGATTCAGCACTCAATGATTACGAGTTCGATTGAAAGAGCTCAAAAGAAAGTTGAGGAAAATAACTTCGGCACTCGTAAGCGTTTGATTGAGTACGATGACGTAATGAACGTTCAGCGTGACACAATCTACAAACGTCGTAAAAATGCCCTTTTCGGCGACCGTCTTTCGTTGGATATTGCCAATATTTTATACGATACTTGTAGCGACATCGTGATGAATGCCGAAGGCAATTATGATGAATTTGAGTTGCGTTGTATGCAAAAATTGGCGATTCAGCCAGAAATTGCTCGTGGCGAATTCACGAAAGGAAATCCTAAGTTGGTAGATAGACTTTACTTACAAGCCGAAAGAGCCTACAAAACCAAAAATGACGAGATTCGTAAGAATATGTTGCCAGTTTTGGAAAATGTATTGAAAGACCGTCGTGCTTTGGTAGATGAGCCATTTATTGCAATTGTGGGCGATGGCAACCAAAATATTGGTTTGTATTGTAATTTGAAAGCTGGCGTTGATAGTGAAGGTCGTGAATTGATAAAGGAAATCGAAAAACATATTTCGTTGAGCGTGATTGACCAAGAATGGAAAGAACACCTCCGTGACATGGACGATTTGAAACAATCGGTTCAGAATGCTTCTTACGAACAAAAAGACCCATTGTTGATTTATAAATTTGAAGCCGTTGAGTTATTCAAAAATTTCTTGAATAAAGTAAACGCCGATACTGTGAGTTTCTTGATGAAAGCGGGTATCGTTGAGCTTCGTTTCCAACAAATGGCTCCGCCAAAAACGGAAACGCCGAAACTTCAAACCAATAAATCAAGCGATGAAGAAGGTGGCGAAGGCCCAGCAAGATTAAATCCTTTACGCAATGTAAAAATAGCTGACCGAAATCAACGTGTGAGTGTGCAGTATAAAGATGGAACTATAAAACGTGACATCAAGTACAAAAACGTGGAAGATGATGTGATTAACGGAAAAGCTGTTTTGGTTGAGTAGAAAAAAATGCTGAAAATATAGAAGCGAGATTGTTTTAAAAAGGCAGTCTCGCTTTTTTATTTTGCCCAAAAATCAAATAAAATATTCAAAAAAACATCAAAAAGTCTCGAATCATAATCTGAGACGGCTCAAATTATCTTCTGCAACGAACGGCTTTTCTTTTTACCCCAACTTTGTAGCATCAAATCGCAACGAAGCGTTTGGCAAAAATTTTATAAAAATGAAAAAGCTCTTTTTTACATTAGTCGCATTTACTTTATTCTTTACGTCTTGCCGTAGTCTAACCTCAACCACTTATATCAAGGGCAATGATGCCTTTATCTTGGGCAGTAATAAACACGGAGAGTTTTCGGTGAGGTTAAAAAATGTTTCCGCAAACAATATTGAACTTTGGAGAACGCCAATTGATGGGGGCAAACATTCGCCAGTAACTGTGAAGCCCAATGAAACCGTAAAAGTTAACGTAGAAAAAAACACGGCTTTAAAAATCGAAAACAAAGCTAATGAGCAAGCAACAGTTGAACTTTTTGTAAAAGGGGATACAGGTCTTTCGATGGGTTATAAAAACTGATTTCTACAACTAAAAACGTATAAAAAAATGAAAAAGCAAATTTTAATCGTCGCAATATTTAATCTATTTTGCACCACAGTTTTTGCCCAAAAAGGCCCACTAAAAGGTACAGGAAAAATCATTTCAAGAACTTTTGACATCAAAGGTTTTGATAAAGTTTCATTTGAAGACTTTGATGGAAACATCGAAGTAGAAATCGGTAAACCTTTTTCAATAAAAGTCGAAATCGACGAAAATTTAGAACCAAGACTCGAAGTAAAAAAAGATAATGCCGAAAACCAACTTACGATTCGCTTGGCAGGAAACTATAATGGGAAACTTTATCTGGAAAATACACGTATCAAAATCAAAGTAACCATGCCCGAAGCTTCGTTTATTCGACACCGAGGAAATACGAATGTTCATATTTTGGGTGTTTTTGGGCGATATTTTAGACTTGAAAACGATGGAAATGGCGATGTTTCGCTACAAGGAGCAGTTGATGAACTTGATATAAAAAAGACTGGAAATGGTGAAGTAAGAGCAAAAAACCTTGTATCAAAAATGGCAAAGGTAAAAAGCTATGGCAATGGAAATGTAGCTGTCAATGCACAAATTTCACTTTCAGCAAGTGGAGCAGGCAATTGTAGCGTGATGCAGTTTGGACAAGGCAAAATCGACCCGATGTCAGGAATTATTGGCAATGGAGAAGTGAGAAAAATGTAAATCGAACAAAATAGTATTGAAGTAGTTACAAGAAAGAACAACCCCTGAAAAATGTCCCTATACACCACTCCGCTACAATTTGGTTATTTTTTGGCTTTACTTTTTGCCGTTTTGCTTTGGTACAGAGGTTGGCAAGAAGAACGTCTTTCTGATAAATTCTTAGGTTTTGTGATGTTTTTTCTGGCAATGGAAATCCAAGATTATACCTTCGGTTTTGCTGGAATCAATATCCTTTGGGAAAAATTCAATGGGTTTCCTCGCTATTTTCATTTAGCTTTTGCTCCAACCATTTATTTCTATCTGAAAGCCCAAATCAATCGAGATTTTCGTTTTAAGCCAATTCATTTTTTGCATTATATTTCTTACTTTATCTACTTTTTTATCAATATTGTAGTTTTTGTGCAAGGAAAAGCCGCAGTTGATACTTTTCGTAGCTCCGAATTAGCCTATTGGCTGGGCTGGCTTGAAAGCGTAGCAATTTGGACTTCCTATATTTATTATTTCTATCAATCGCTTCGTATTTATAAAGAATACCGAAGTTGGACAGAAACACAATTCTCTGATACTGAGACAATTAGCTTTGTTTGGTTGCGAAATTTTATTTATTTAATCATTGCAGGAGAAATTTTTAAATTCGCTTGGTCAATCGCTGATAAGTTATTGGGCGATTTACCTTTCGAGCAAGATTGGTGGTGGCATTTATTTACGGTTTTGATTATCTGTTACGTTGGAATTAAGGGTTATGCTCAGCATCAACCCTTGCATTTGGTTTACAGCTCAAAAAAGGCAATACAAGAAGAAATTGTAACCGCAGCGGTCATAACCGAGCCAAAAGAAAATAACTTTGAGGAGTTAAAGATAAAAATCGAAAGTTCGATGATTCACGAAAAGCTCTATCTCGAACCCGAACTTTCGTTGAGTGATTTGGCTCAAAAACTTAGAACCAATACGTCGGTGCTTTCGGCGGCGATAAACTCGAATTTCGGCAAAAACTTCAATGATTTTGTGAACGAATACCGAGTAGAAGAATTCAAGAAGCAAATAAAATTGCCGCAAAACCAAAACTATACGCTTTTGGCAGTAGCTTTCGACTGCGGATTTAATTCAAAAGCAACTTTCAATCGAGCATTTAAAAAATTTACGGGAGAATCTCCGAGTAGATTTGAAGGAGTGTAAAATAGTCTTCAGTTTCAAGCAATTTTGATATTTATTTAAAAGCAAAAGAGCAGTTTCTTCGTTGGAAACTGCTCTTTCTGTTTGCTGATGACTGAAAACTGTTCACTGTCAATACTTCCCGTTCAATTCCCAATTATAAGTCATATAAGATATTTTTGCACCTTTATTGGCTTTTGTTTTGGCATATTTATTTGCCCAATCAAGTACAGGCATTTTATCTTTGAAATCGCCACCGTACCAATTAAAAAGATTTGAAAGCTTGGCTTCATCAGCCGAAACTTGATTTTTACTTGAATCATTCAAAAAATCTACGCCTTGGTCGTCGAGTTGTTGGCTCAATTTTGCCGCCACAAATGCCTCATTTCTGAGCGGTGGACACGATTTTGCGGCACAAACCAACGCAAAGTGAATACGTGGCTCATCAAAATCTTTTCTAATAATTCCGTGTTCGATATTATTCAAGTCCATTTTTTTGCCGCCGATATTGATAAATTTCACATCCCACGGCGTATTCACGAAAGGAATT
>JBKBSS010000050.1:0-6998 GCA_046291385.1 Emticicia sp.
CTGATAAAAATAATTTTGCACAAGGTTACGACGAAAAAGGCAAAGCCGCCTCGGCTTGGGATTTGAATATGTTGGCTGGTGCGGGAGGCATTCGCTCCACAACAAACGATATGGTAAAATATGTAGAAGCAAACATGACCAAAGCACCCAAACAACTACAAGAAGCAGTAGATTTAAGCCATAAAGTAACTTTTGAAAGTGGGCAGAATATCGTTGGATTAGGTTGGCATATTACCAAACGAAAAGAGCGTACAATTTATCAGCACTCAGGCGGTACGGGAGGATTCAGAACTTTTGTGGGCTTCGACAAAGAACGCCAAATTGGTGCAGTTGTACTTTCAAACTCAGCCGAAGAGGTGGCTATGATTGGAATGGGGTTGTTGAAATAATTCAAAAAAAAGCTGTGTTGGAGATTTTTTTGTAAATTTGAAAATCAAAACCAAGGCAACAATGAATACATTGATAATAGAACCAAATACAAAAGTTGATTATCAACTTTTTGTTAGTTTAGCAAAACGACTAAACGTAAAATTTAGAGAGGAAAAAGTTGTAAAAGTAGAAGCTAAAAAAGAAAAATCGTTTAACGACTTTTTTGGTGCTTTTGAAGATATTGATGCCGATGCCATGATAAAAGATATTGTAAACTCTCATACTACCAAAGATATTGACACATCATGGGTAAAATAATCTATCTATTGGATACGAATATTTGTATTCATTTTTTGAATGGACAGTTTAATTTAAATGAGAAAATTACTCAAATCGGTTTTGAGAATTGTTATATTTCTGAGATTACTATTCTTGAATTACTTTATGGTGTTGTAAATAGTGATTCATCAAAAAAAGAAAGAAATTTGGAGCGGCTCAAAGGATTTGAAGCTCTGATTAAAGAAAGAATTCTGCCTATTCGCCCAGTATTTGAAATATTTTCTACTCAGAAATCACGTTTAAGAAAGTTAGGTACACCTATCAGTGATTTTGATTTATTGATTGGCTCTACCGCTTTAGTGAAAAACATGGTTCTGGTTTCAAGAAATACCAAAGAAATGAGTAAGATTGAAGGAATAAAATTAGAAAACTGGATAGACTAACAAAAACGCCACTACGAAAATCATAGTGGCGTTTTGTGTAAACTCCCCTTTAGGGATTGGGGGTTTAAGCATGAATATTCCAAACCCAACCAAATGTATCTTCTACTTTTCCAGTACGAATAGCATTCAAAGCATTTTTCAAGCGAGTTGAATATGATTCGTCAGTAATTGCTGGCAATACGTAATCTTTTCCTTCAAAACCAATGGCTGCAAATGGCGAAACCACTACGGCTGTTCCTGCACCAAATACTTCGGTTACACTTCCGTTTTCGATTCCTGAAATGATTTCTGCTACCGCAACTTTTCTTTCCTCTACCTCAATTCCCATTGATTTGGCAATTTGTAATAAAGTATCACGGGTGATACCTTTCAAAATCGTTGTGCTTGTGTTTGGCGTTACGAGCTTGCCGTCTTTCACAAACATTACGTTCATCGTACCCGATTCTTCAAAATATTTATGTTCGATAGCATCTGTCCACAATAATTGTGTATAACCTTGCTCTTGGGCCAATTTTGCTGGGTACAATGATGCAGCGTAGTTTCCCGCACATTTTGCAAAACCAACACCACCAGGAGCGGCACGGATAAACTCAGTTTCAACTTTCACTTTCGGTGGAGTTGAATAATATTTTCCTGCTGGACTCATGATAATCATGAAGCGGTAGTTTTGTGATGGACGAACGCCCAAATAAACATCGCTCGCAAACATGAACGGACGCAAATAAAGCGAGTTATCTTCGCCCTTTGGCACCCATGCGGCATCAATTCTTAATAATTCTTCTAAGCCGCCAATAAAAATCTCTTGCGGAACTTGTGCCATGCACATACGTTCGGCCGAAATATTAAAACGCTTGAAGTTTTCCAACGGACGAAACATCAAAACTTCATCTTTATCATTTTTGAAAGCTTTCATTCCTTCAAAAATTGATTGTCCGTAGTGAAGCGATGCCAACGCTGGATTGTAGCTAATATCTCCGTAAGGCAAAATCTTTGGGGTTTGCCATTCTCCGTTGATACAATCTGCGACCAACATGTGGTCAGTAAATATTGTCCCAAAAGCAATATTATTAGGGTCAAGTTGATGAATTCGACTCTCAGCAACCAGTGTCACGTCTAAGTTAAGTGTTTCTGTCATAACAAAAAAAGTTTGAAGGAATGGCAATTTGGTTTACTCTACCGCAAAAATTCTGTTCCGAAAATCTATAATAGAGCTTTTAATTAGTTATTTCTACTTGCGAAGTAACAAATAATATACTATACTGTCAAGGAAAAATGCAAAAATAGTTGTCAAGACAATCTTTTTTTTATTGCACCTTGCTTTCTTCGTACAAAACCTGTAAAACTGTCTGTCCAACGGCCTTTAAAGTACCTTTGTCAATGATGCTCATGTTGTCTTTTTGGGTGTGGTGATAATCACCAAAAGTATTACCCGAAGTTGGGCGTAAATCACAAATATCAATCATTGGTATTTTCGCATTTACGTTTACAGGCACGTGGTCGTCGGTAATATTTCCAAAATCTTGGTTCAAAAAATATTGACTATAACCCAATTGGCTCGCAATGCCCCAAACGCTGTTCATTACCGCAGGAGCGTATTGCATCGAAGCATTATCTTTCGTAAAAGTTGCACCTTTTGCACCAACCATATCGAGTAAAATCCCGAAATAGGCCGAATAGTTCGGCTTGTGCAAATTTCTCGACCAATATTCCGAACCCATCAACCAACCGTCATTCGGAATCGTTACTTCTTTTGTGTAGCTATTTGGCGGCCCCCAATCTTCTACATCAAACAACACAACATCAATACCAATGTTTGGTTTTTGTGCAGAATTTTGAATTGTGCGTAAAATCTCGAAAATAACCGCTACGCCACTTGGGCCATCGTTGGCCGAGTCGAAAGGTTTAGTTCTCGCCGTTGAATCATCATCCGAAAATGGGCGAGTATCCCAGTGCGAAGCCAATACAATTCTTTTAGTAGCTTGTGGATTAATGCTTCCGATGATATTTCGGGCGTTTAGCACTTTTCCATCATAAGTTACGGGCTTAAATTTCTGCTCGATTACCTCGCAACCAAGTTTTTTTAGTTCATTGACCATCCAATCGCCACATTTTACGTGAGCTACCGAATTTGGGATTCGTGGGCCAAATTTTACTTGTTTTGCTATATAATTATAGGCTGTATCAGCGTTGAATGATGGTGCAGTAGCGAGTTTCACGGCTTCGGTTGTGGTGGATGTTTCTTCCGAACTGGTCGATTGTTTACAAGCAACAAAAGTCATAGAAATGGCTAAAACAGATAAATAACAAGTGTATTTCAGTAAATTCATAGTAAATTTTGAATAAAATCGGGTGCTTCCAACAGAATGCCTCCAGTAGTTTAGCAAAGTTATGAGTTTTGATTCTTTTCTACTAACGTTGAATCGAATTAAGTATTTCAAGAATCGTTTTTTTGATTAGCTTTGTGAAATAGAAACCAAGATATGAGACAAAAGACAAGAGAAATTTTACAAATTATTTTTCTTCTTTTGTCTCATGTCTATTGTCTAATATCTGATAAAAATGACCATAGAAGAAGCACAAAAGATTGTTGATGAATGGATTACGACCATTGGCGTAAGATATTTTAATGAATTGACCAATACGGCAATGCTCATGGAAGAAGTGGGCGAAGTGGCTCGTATCATGGCACGCCGCTACGGCGAACAGTCGGAAAAGGAATCGGATAAAGACAAAGATTTGGGCGATGAAATGGCCGATGTACTTTTTGTATTGATTTGTTTGGCCAACCAAACGGGTATCGACCTCACGGAAGCCCTCCGCAAAAACCTCGAAAAGAAAACCAAACGTGATTTATTACGCCACAAAAACAATGAAAAACTGAATCCCACAGCCTGATGTTTACAATTCTGAGACAAGCCTTCCGTCGAACCGCTCAAAACTGGCAAATAGTTTTGGTCATATTTTTAATAAACTTCACTTTGGGGCTTATCATTGCTTTTCCGAGTTTTAGTATCATCAAAGCCGAATCGCAACAATCATTGGCATTTGAAAAACTAATCAAGGATTTTGATTTTACGGTTTTCTATGATTTCATGCACAAAAACGGCAAATCATTGGCTTCTCTTATTCCTGTCGGTTTTCTATTGGCTGGTCTTTATACTTTATTAAATATCTTCTTTTCGGGCGGAATTCTGAGTCAATTTACCATTCGTGATACTTTCAAATTAAGTAATTTTCTGAAAAATTCCTGGCATTATTTTCTCAGATTTTTCTTATCATTTCTCATTCAAGTCGTTTTCCTCATCATTGCCTTAATAGCTGCTTTTGTTGTATTTGGCATTTTTGGAGCAATAGCCGATGGAAAAACTGAACCAACTTTTGTTGCATGGATGATTTTTCCGAGTGCGTTTACTTTTTTCATCATTACATATTTGCTCAATGTGGGCGACTACGCCAGAGTTTTACTGCACCGAGATAATTTATTAAACCCCTGGAAAGCATTTTGGAAAGCAACCGATTACGTTTTCCGAAACTTCAAAACTATGCAAGTTTATTGGGCGATGGTTGTGCTTGCCCTTTTGGTAGTTTTGATTTACCTTTTTCTGGAATCGGTTATCGGAATGACTTCAGGCTTTAAGATTTGGTTGATGTTTATCGTTCAACAGTTTTTTATCTTTTGCAGAATTTTTATTCGCACTTGGAATCTCAGTAATGCCTTTGACTTTGTTTCACTTCGCCCAATTCCGCTCATGCCTAAGCCAATAATCATTGAACCCGAAATTATAGAAGAAGCAAGTCAGGAAACACAAGCCGACGAAGAACAAGATTCGGAAACTAAACTTTCTGATTAAGAGATTTGTTGTAAAAAAATAACTAAAACCCCTGTATGTCGATGAATACTGCACAAGGCTTTTATGAGGTTTATAAATCTTTACCCAAAAAAGTACAAAAAGAGGTAATTGATTTAATAACAAATGACAACGAAGAATATATTCAAATTTGCCTTCCTGCTTTAGTTGATGGTTTGACCGAACTAAAGGAAATCAAGGCAGGAAAAAAAACATCTCGCCCAATTAGTGAATTATTAAAGGAACTAAAGAATGGCCTGTAATATCCAATCACTGCAACATTTCGATAATAGATTTAAACGCCTTGCCAAAAAATTCAAATCCTTAAATGAGGAGTTATTTAGCCTTGTAGAGATTTTAACTGATAACCCAACTCATGGCGTTAGTTTAGGAGCGGGTCTCTACAAAATTCGTTTAGGAAGTGAAAGCAAAGGAGGAGGAAAGAGCGGCGGTTTTCGTGTAATCACTTATTATTTGGAACAAACGCCCGACGGAGAAACACTTTATTTGGTTACGATTTATGACAAATCAGAAGAAAGTAGTGTAAAAAAAGACAGTTTAATTAAATTAGTTAAGTTGATATAAAACTGAAAGTTGCCAAAAAGACTTAATAATGGAAGATATAATAGTAAATAGAGTAGCCAAAAGTGGTTTATTATCGCTCGACTTAGAAGATTATTATCACGCAGGCGAACGAGTAGTTTATGATTTGAAAGACAACCTTTTTATGGGTTTGATTCTGAAAGAAAAAGATTTTCGAGAATTTATCAAAACCCACGACTGGAGTCAATATTCGGGTAAAAATGTAGCCATTACTTGCTCCGAAGATGCCATTGTGCCAACTTGGGCATATATGCTTTTGGCGATTCAACTTGAGCCTTACGCCCATATTGTAATTTTTGGCAGTTTGGTAGATTTAGAAACTAAACTTTACGAAGAAGCACTTTCAAAAATCAATTTTGCAGAATACGAAGGTACGAGAGTTGTAGTAAAAGGTTGCAGCAAAGTTTCAGTACCCACGAGTGCGTATGTAGAAGTCACTCGTCGTTTGCGTCCGTATGCCCAGAGCATCATGTTTGGCGAGCCTTGCAGCACTGTGCCACTTTATAAAAAGCCGAAAGTATAATTCTTGCATAATTTTCTGTAATTTTACGCCCCGTTCGTACCACAAGTTTCTAACTTGTGCCTATTTCTAATTAATTTCTACGATTTCAAACAACTTAGAAAGTTGTTTTACAAAAATATGGTTCGTGTAAGATTTGCTCCCAGTCCAACAGGCCCTCTACATATCGGAGGTGTTCGTACAGCTTTGTATAATTATCTTTTTGCCCGTAAAATGGGCGGAAAAATGCTTCTCCGTGTCGAAGATACAGACCAAACTCGCTACGTGCCTGGGGCTGAAGATTATATTTTGGAAGCCTTGAAATGGGTAGGTATCGAAATCGACGAAGGTCAAGGCGTTGGTGGGCCTCATGCTCCTTATCGCCAGTCGGAAAGAAAACCGATGTATCGCCAATATGCCGACCAATTGGTTTCGGAAGGAAAAGCCTATTACGCTTTCGATACAGCCGAAGAATTGGACGAAATGCGTAAGCGTCTCGAAGAAGCAAAAGTTGACAATATGTCATATAATGCCGTTACGAGAATGCAAATGAAAAACTCAATTACGCTTCCGAAAGAAGATGTTGAGGCCAGAATTGCCAATGGCGATGCTTACGTAATACGCTTAAAAGTGCCTTTAAAAGAAGAAATTCGCTTCAAAGATATTATTCGTGACTGGGTTGTGGTACATTCTTCGACGATTGACGATAAAGTTTTATTGAAATCGGATGGAATGCCAACGTATCACTTAGCCAATATCGTTGACGACCATTTGATGGAAATCACGCACGTAATTCGTGGTGAAGAATGGTTGCCTTCTGCACCACTACATATATTATTATACAAAGCCTTTGGCTGGAAAGCCCCAGAATTTGCTCACTTACCGCTACTTTTGAAACCAGAAGGCAACGGAAAACTTAGCAAACGTGATGGTTTGCTGGGAAATTTTCCAATTTTC
>JBKBSS010000050.1:7096-10421 GCA_046291385.1 Emticicia sp.
TCCGTTAGAATGGCAAGACCCATTCACGCAAGAAATTGCTCGTGGTTTCAAGCAAGATGGTTATTTACCCGAAGCGGTTGTCAATTTCTTGGCATTTTTGGGCTGGAATCCTGGCACTGAACAGGAGTTTTTTACGATGGACGAATTAGTTGATTCTTTCAGCTTAGATAAAATCCATAAAGCAGGGGCAAGATTTATGATTGATAAAGCTAAGTGGTTTAATCAGCACTATATCAAATCAAAATCTGAAAGTGAATTAGCAAATGAGATTTTAGATATTAGACAAGAGACAAGAGAGAAAGGAATAGCATTTGCAATAAAACTGGTTCAATTAATGAAAGAACGTGTAACTTTCCCGCAGGAAATTATCACCGAAGTGCCTTTCGTTTTTGAAGCACCAAGTGTTTATGACGAAGAAATTGCAAAATCGAAATGGAATGATGATGCCCGCAAAGCAATGGGCGTAATCAAAGAAGCGATTGCTGAAATGAGCGATACTGATTTTACTTCACAAAATATTCACGATACGATTTTTCCAGCCCTCGAAGCAGCAGGAATCAAAGCAGGAAAAGTAATGCAAGCGTTTCGTTTGGTGATTACGGGTGTAGGAAAAGGCCCAGATTTGATGCTAACGCTGGAGATTTTGGGTAAAGCCGAGGTTATCTCACGTATCGAAAAAGCGGTTATTGCTTTAGGTTAACCCTAAAAGTCAAACAAAAAGGGTGAATTATTTTTCTATGATATTCACCCTTTTTTGTCTATATTTCCAATATAATTATTAAAAAACATCATGGCAAAGAAAAAAACCGACGAAAAACCAAGCGAAGAAAAACCTCGTGTTCACAAAGATTTGGATGGTTTTGACATAAAAATCAATTCTTTTGGCGAAATTCAGATGAGTTATGACATTGAGAAAATCAATCAATTTCTCAACAAAACCGTTGATGATAAGAAACTTAGAAATCGTAAGTAATCTTAACGATAGAAAAACGCAACAACGCCTTGTTGACCACTAATCATCATTTTTTGTTTTTCATCGTCCGATAGTTTCCGCACTTTCGGGTTCATGTCGTGATAACGTAAATATTGCCAATAAAATGTTGGCAAAAGTGAAAAACTGGGATGGATTTTCTAAAGCTAATGATTCTCCAAAATACTGAAAACCACCGTTGTACTTAAAAGTGGCTTTTAGACATAACTTCAAATCGTGACTCCCAAAAATCTCCAATTTTTGCTTTTAAGGCAACGTATAACTCATTCTTATTTGAGGCTTATCGCATAATATTTCCTAAAAATTAATAAATTCGCATTATTTTAAAAGCGATGCCCTATGTCTGTTACCGAAATCATTGTTTTAGTGATAGTTTTGTACGTCATTATTTGCATAGTGGCCTATAAAGTGCAAGAATATTTTATTTTCAAGCCCGAAAAGCTATCGCAAGATTTTGAGTTTCGATACGATGACCATTTTGAAGAACTTTTCTTCGATATGCCCGACGGAGCAAGAATCAATGGACTGCTTTTTTATGATGTCGGCGAAGAAACTCGTGGATTGGTTATTTATTTTCACGGAAACACTCGCAGCATCAAAGGTTGGGCAAAATATGCCAAAGATTTTATCTCGCACGATTATGATGTGTTGATGATTGATTACCGAGGTTTTGGAAAAAGCACAGGAAAACGACACGAAGACCGAATGTACGAAGACTCGCAAGTGGTTTATAATCAAATGCTTACGAAAGGCTACGACGAAAAAAACATCGTAATTTATGGTCGTTCGTTGGGTTCGGGTTTTGCCTGTAAATTGGCATCCAAAAATCACCCAAAAACATTGATTCTTGATGCTCCGTATTATAGTTTTTCGCAACTGACCAATCGTTTTTTGCCGTTTTTACCAGTTACAATGATTTTACGGTTTTCTATCCGAACCGATAAATATATCAAGTTTGTCAAATGTCCGATTTATATCATTCATGGTACAAAAGATTTTTTGATACCTTTTCGGTCGAGTGTGAAGTTGGCAAAACTTGCCCCACAAAAAACTCGTTTAGTACCCATTTATGGCGGCGGACATAATAATTTACCATCATTTCCTGAATATCATAAACATCTCGAAGAAATCTTACTCGATAGATTTGATTTGATTTTTGATAAACACTTGTTAAATTGACGATTTACGATTTACGAATAGAGTTGAACCAACCTTTTTAGAAACCGCTAAATTCACCATTAAACATTCACCATTTACCCCTATTTTTCCGTGTTTAAACTAAAATACCTTCAAATTGCCCTTACGATTTATGCTGTTCTGATTGCAGGATTAGTGCTTTTTCAGCGATTTATTATTCTGCATCCTAAAAAACTGGCAAAAGATTATCTTTATGAATTTCCGAAAGCCGAAGAGTTTTATGTAATAGTTTCGCCCGAAATAAAACTCAATGCCCTCAGATTTGCATCGGAAGATAGTGTTTCAAAAGGCGTTGTGCTTTACTATCACGGAAATGCTGATAATTTAACTCGCTGGGGCGAATATGCTTCCGAATTTACGAAAAGAGGCTACGATGTAGTGATGTACGATTACCGAGGTTTCGGCAAAAGCAATGGGCGTTTGAACGAAGAAAACTTTTTGTTTGATGCCCAATACGTCTTCGATGATTTGAGCCGCCGCTATAATCCTGACAAAATTGTACTTTATGGCCGTTCGTTGGGCTGTGGTGCAGCCATCAAAGTTGCTTCTACGAATGCCGTCAAGAAACTGATTCTCGAAACACCCTATTATAGTTTACCTGATGTGGCTTTTAGTAGTTTTCCGATTTTCCCGTTTAAATATGTTTCCGAATTTAAGCTAAATGCCCACGAATGGCTCACGAATGTTCGCTGTGATATGCACGTTTTTCATGGCACTGACGACGAAATTATACCTTATAAACAAAGCCTTAAACTCTTGTCCGCAACAAACAGAAACCTTGATAAAACCCTCACTACTTTGCAGGGAGGGCATCATCAAGGTCTTGATAAATTTAAGGAATATCAGACTAAACTCGATGAACTTTTGGCTCATTAAGTCTGAAAAGTTGGTAGGCCGTTTGATTCATATAATAGGCAAAATACTTAAAACACACATCCATCATAAACTCTTTCTACGAATCGTGTAGAAAGGGTTTTTTATTTTAATTTGCTTCTTATCAAGCAAAAGAGCGGCGGCAGTTCGACCCATTGTTTCAAAATCAGTCGTAATAACCGTGATTTCTAACAACTCTTTTAGCGTGGTTTCATTAAACGAAATAATACCAATCTCCTCCCCCAGTTTTAAATCCGACTGGCG
>JBKBSS010000050.1:10521-13133 GCA_046291385.1 Emticicia sp.
GTTTTCTTTACCAGCTCGGCCAAATCAGTTTCTTCTACTACCAAATAAGCCGTTCCTGCGTGCAGTACTTCGTCAAGGGCATTTTCTTTTATCTGAAAATCTTTCCCAAAATTAATACAAAATTGGCGAAAACCATGTACAATATCGCTTGGATAATTTCCATCACTCGGAAAAACCAGTACCATTCGACTATATTTTTCGAGTAAATCACGGAGTTCTTCTAAAGCATCAAAAATATCTTTTTCAAAATCTTGATAAACACTCAAACACGGTTTTGTATATTCAGGAAGGTCTTTATCAAGCAAAACCAGTTCTTCCGAAGGAATTTTTTCCAGTGTTTTTAAGGCAAGCGTTTTATCGTTTTCGGGAAAGAAATGTGGCATAATTACATAATAATTATACTTTCCGATATTATTGGCAATGATTTCAGCAAAGATTCGGGCATCGTAATGATGAATTTGTAAATCAACATTGGCTTTATTACCCAAAACTTTCAAGAACGCATAATAAATCAGTTTTTTATAAGAACTTAACTTATTGAAAACCAACAAGATACGCATCTTATTATTATCAGTTCGGTTTACATAAAATCCCTTTCCCTGCACCGACGATATAAAACCACGTTCTTTCAACTCACGATACGCCTTCTCAACGGTATCACGAGCTAAATAATATTCTTCGCTTAATTCACTAATAGATGGTAATTGTTCATCTTTTTTCAGAACCGCCCGCTCAATATCGGCAACTATTGACTGCACAATTTGCTTATACTTAGGGGTTTTATCGTTGGGGTTGAATTGTAATTTATACATTTTATTAACCGACGACAGTCGATAATTTTTAAATTTTTACTGTTAAACTTAAAATTCCCCAAAATAACAGATAACTCATTGATTATATAAGTTTTTTTTGCAAAACTTTCGACTGTGGTCACTGGACTATCGACGACTTTATCTTACAAATGCTACCGCTACGCCGCCATCAACGTTCAAAATATTTCCAGTTGATTTTGATAGACTTCCATCCACAAAAACTCTTACGGCTTTGGCAATATCTTCGGTCAGAATTTCTTCATTCAGAAGCGTGCGAGCTGCATACATTTTTGGCAAATCTTCTACTTTTATGCCATAAGCTTTTGCACGACCTTCCGCCCATTCGCCTTCCCAAATTTTACTTCCACGCAAAACTGCATCAGGATTTACGGTATTTACTCTGACTTTATCTTTGCCCAATTCGGCGGCCAATAAGCGTGTCATGTGAGCTTGGACGGCTTTTGCTGTGCCATACCCAACATTGTTTGGCCCCGCAAAAAGGGCATTTTTGCTCGCAATATTCACAATATCGCCACCAGTTGCTTGCTGACGCATAATTCTGACTGATTCCTGAGAAACTAAAAACTGTCCTTTTACCAGCACATCTTGTAATAAATCCCAGTCAGCAATGGTGTGGTCTTCGAGTGGTTTTGAAATCGAAAGACCCGCACAATTTACGATAATATCAACACCGCCAAATTGCAAAATGGTATTACGCAACGCCTCGGCAATAACTTCCGAGCTTGTTACATCAATATTAGTTGTAAGTACCGAATCTTTCCCATATTTTTGGCGTAATTCAGCTTGTGTTTCGTCCAACAAATTACGGTCGGCCGCTACTACGCACGCACCTTCTTTCAATAACTCTTCGCAAATTGCTTTACCAATACCGCCAGTTACGAAGGCAACTTTACCAGATAATGACTTAGGTTTTGGCATTCTTTGCAACTTTACTTCTTTCAATAACCAATATTCGATATTAAAAGCTTCTTGCTCATCTAAGCCAACGTATTCTGAAACTGCCTCCGCACCTTTTATTACATTGATGGCATTTGTATAAAACTCGGCCGCTACACGAGCAGTTTGTTTGTCTTTAGCGAAAGTAAACATACCCACTTCTGGATATAAAATTACAACAGGATTTGAGTCACGAATTCCTGTATTGGAGTAGGATGAGGAAAAATGGAAAATAAAGCAGAAAATCGGTCAAACCTTCGGCACAGACCTCTGTAAAATAAAATAAAGTGCCAGATTACACCAGCACTTTATTCCTCGTAACCCAAAAAGTAAAAATTAACCACGAGACACTATTAAGAAACTCGGATTGTAGTCTTCAATTTAATCTTAGAAGAAACGTTCTGCCCTGTGTTACATAGAAATCTACGATAGCCACGACGAAAATCAGCCGCTTTTCTGCGAGAAATAAATATCTTTTGGTTGTGAATCAATACTTCGCCGCCTCTGCAATTAAAATACAAATCATCGACATATTCGAGATTGATAATGTAAGAGCGGTGAGGTCTTACGAAGTTAGAGATTTCAAGAAGTTCTTCTTCAAAAATTTTAAGTGTCTTTGAGCTGATGACTTCTCTACCATCTTTCAATTTGAAGATGGTATAATTTTTTGCACTTTTCAGATACATAATATCGCCAAGTTGAATCATGTTGCGTTTGCCCGCAACTCTCATCATTAAATTTGTTCCAGTGAGTTTCAGTTGACTCACCACATTTTGAACTACTGTAACGCCTTCAAAGCTCATCGGAGTTGAGTAAAGCAGTTTATTCATACGATTATAAGGA
>JBKBSS010000051.1:0-13068 GCA_046291385.1 Emticicia sp.
GCCTTTCTCGCTCAATATGGCTGGAGATTTTCAATGACTACCAGCCACAAAAAAAGTAGCTTTTGGCTACTTTTTTCTTTTACAACCGTAAAAAAAGTTTTTGGTTTAGAGTTGATGCTGTTTATGCTCACGCTTGTCCGTTCATACGATTCATGGCGGGCATTCGTAAGCTTTGTGTTATATTTGAGAAAAATTTGTTTTTTTTACAGGAAAATTATTATTTGAAAAAAAGAATTACGCAACAAAATACGTTCGATTATGAATTTTGCTAAGTATCTGTCAGTAATTGCTATAAGTATGTTAAAGTTTGCGGGTGGGCCATTGACTGGTCTGGCCATCAAATTGACGTGGATTGAAACTGCTATTTGTTCGGTCGTGGGGATGATGCTTACGGTTTCGTTGATAGTTTTTTCGGGTGATTTTATCCGAAAAATATTTCGCAAAGATAAACCGACTAAGAAATTTACAAAAATGACTCGTTTTGGGGTGAAAATTCGACAAAAATTTGGCTTAATCGGTATCGCTCTTCTTACACCGCTTTTGTTTACACCGCCAGTTGGTGCGGCATTAAGTGTGGCTTTTCGTTATGATAAGAAAGCAATTTTATTACAAATGTTTTTTAGTGCTATTGCTTGGGCCATAATCCAAACTTTGTTTTTTTATTATGTTAAAGATTTGATATTCAGTTAATAAGTAGGAACGTCCAATTTGGACGTTCCTACGAAATCTTAATTATTTTTACTGACCCTAATTGTCTTAATTACATCAGTACCTCGGCTAATTTCTACTATATAATTTCCCGTCGAAATATCAAAATGACTTAAATCAATGTAGGCTGTTTTGTCTGTAATAGTGACGTATTCTTTTTTGATAGGCTGCTTCTTACCTAACATCGTATAATACGCAAAACTAAGTTTTTCTGCATCTTCGGTTTCGGGAATCTTGATATTACAGATTTGTTGAAACGGAATCGGGTAAGCAATCCAATCGCCCATGATATTATCTAATGAATTGGTCGATGCTTTTACATAAAACTGAACTGTTTTAGACGAAATTACCGAATCTTGCTTGTAGGCTTTGGCACTGAGTGTATAAGTACCGACAGGAAATTTTAAGCCTCGACCTTCACCAAAAAGATTGTAAGGTAGTTTGTCGGAGCCACGTTTAAATTTATACGGGCCATTTAGTTCAAAAACCATGTTTATTGAGTCAAGATTACAGCGAGCAATGACATTCAGTTGGTCAGGAAGAGCATCTAAATAAAGCGTACGTTTATTAGTGATTGGTCCCCAAGGCTCAATCGGAACATCAAAATAATCTCCTTTTATTAATTCAAATTCAATAATTGGCTGAACAATTTCTACAAAAATGGCCGATTCGAGCATTCCGCCCAAATTATCATAAACCCTTACTTTTACTTTATATTTGCCCAAGTATGGAGCTTTTCCGTAGAAATTTAACTCAAAACGATTAAATTCTATCCATTTTGGAGCTTCAATCACTTCGATATAAGCAATAAAGCCATCAGTATCATAATACAAATTTTCGGGAATCCTAAACTGAAAATTCTGATTTACAACAATCTCTTTTGTGTATTGACTGATGTTTTCTCTCGGAAGTTGATTCGGAAGATTGTTGGGCGGTGTCACTACTACGGGTGGCGGAGTCACGATGGGCGTAGTTTCAATAATATCGGGTAGTGGATTCTCAATTTTTTTGTTTTCGATAATCAAATCTTCTTCCAAAATTACCTTTACTTTTTTTCTGCCATTATCCGACCTTGTTTTCCAGTCGTTAATTACCAAATCTCGGCTATCGGTCAATTGTGAAAGACGATATTTCACCGAGTCAGCATACGTTATTGGAATATTTACTGTATTGATACTTTTGATTGCTTCTTGAAACGCAGGGAGTATTTTGTCATACTCGGCTTGGCTATCATACTCTATTCCAAGCATAATAAACTCACAATTATAGCTGACGGCACGTTTTACGTAGTTTTTAAGGTCGTCTGCAGTTGGAAGGTCAAAAAAAGCTACTTCTGTGTAGGCTTTTTGGTTTGGTTTTGTATTGCTAAAAAGAAGGTCTCCCTGCAAGCCCTCAGTGGATGTCTTGATGATGTCGGCATTGTCAGATAAATCCCTAAAGCCAAAAGTATTGCGGAGTAAAGTGAGGTTATCGGCTACTCCTCCGTATTCACAAGCTACTTTGTAAGATGGTTCAACAGTCTTAATGGTTTTGATGAGTTGGTCGTAATAATTTTTTATCATTTGGTGACGAAAAACATACCAATCTTTTCCTCTACGCCCTCTGAACGAATCGTTCACATTCCACCAATTCACATAAGGTTCAACTTCCAAAAAACTCTTATAATTTGTTCCCCAATAAGAATTTAGCGTACGAATGGTTGTATATTTTTCTCTTGCCCAATCTTTAAACTTAATCATTGCCCACTTAGAGTGGTCAAAGACGGCAGGATATTCTTTTTCAGGCCATTGTTGATTCTGAAAGGTAAACCCTAATTCTTGTTGTGGGGTATTTACTACTGTAACAAAAATTATTTTACCAGCTTTTTGATAATTTTTATAACGTTCGCAGACTTCTTTTACAAATTCTTTGGCTTTATCAATCGAAGGCTGATGGGCAAAGCTAAAGTGATTATTGTCATAGTAATTAGTAAGAACTTTCCCTCGAAAATCCTTGACAGCTTCTTCATCTTCCCAGAAGCCCTTCGTAAGGCCATAGTTTCGTCCAAGATGTATGCGAATCACTACTTTTATGCCTAATTTATTAATGGCATGATTCATCTGATTATCAAGCTGAACCCAGTTAGGTTTGGAGTTTGACTTTGGATAAACCCTTTCCCACCAGACTGTTAGCATTGCCGAGTTGCAGCCAATACCAACCAGCTTATTCATTACGGGAAGGGCATGGTTGGGGTCGTCGCTCAGATTGCCAATTCCCTGACAGACGTATTTCTGAGCAGCCGTTTGATTAGACCAAATAACTATACTAAAAAAAAGGGTAAAGAATATTCGTAAATGCTTCATAAGGTCTCTATTTTAGCTCGTAAAATTCTTCTAAAATTTCAATTTTCTTGTCAAAACCTGCTTTTCTTCTCAGAATTTCATCAAATCTTACGCTTTGTATCTCTTTATTTTCAACCGAGCCAGTTTCAAAAAACTGCTTTACTGCCGCCACATCGTCTATTTTTGCATTCACAATCAGACCTTTATTCAGCAAAATTGGCACAGTTCGATAAATTGTTTTTTCGCCTTTGCTCGTTGCAATTTCCATATTAAGGTGGGGCGGCTGGAACAACAAATTTAGTAATTTACCAAACCAGTTGTATGTGGTTTTTACTTTAATAATCGAAAGTAGCTTTTGCTTAGAAGAATCGCTCTTTATTGCTGAATTTAAGGG
This sequence comes from Emticicia sp., assembly GCA_046291385.1. Classification (GTDB taxonomy): domain Bacteria; phylum Bacteroidota; class Bacteroidia; order Cytophagales; family Spirosomataceae; genus Emticicia. Next base: position 3,424 of record JBKBSS010000051.1, read on the forward strand.
GAATATTTTCCCCATTTCCCAGATTGTACTTGACTGTTTTACTAATTTTAAGGTTTTGGTTTGTTCTTTCTTTTTAAATAATAAACGATTTGGCCACATTTTTATTGGTTCATAACGTTGCAAAAGGGCAATCATCGTGAGAGTTTCTTCGCTAAAAGCATATTTATTATCGGTGCTTTCAATGCTATACACTACAAAATCGGGTGCGGTAGTCGACAAATATTTTTCTTGATTCTTGCCAAGTAGAAAAGCATTATAAACAAAGTACGATTGAATGGCAGGTCTTGGATTGTAATTTAAGCGATTAAAGTAAATTTCTGAGATTTCATTAGGGATAAAATCAACACTTTTATTGCCTATGGTTGATAATACTTCTTTGGGAAATGTCGGTTTTGTGTAGTCCTTTTTACCTGCTGTTACTTCTTTAAAATATTCATTAAAAATATAAATCTTACGATGTAAATTAGCAGTAACTGACAAAGAAACTTCTCCAAAAACGGGTTGATATAATAGAAAATAGCCTAAAATATTACAAGAAATCAGCCCCCAGCCTATCTTTTTCATTATTTTATCAGTACAAAAAAGAGGTAGTAATAAGAAAGGTAGATTAGCCAGTTTTACGAATGCCGTTATATGTCCATCATCTGCTCTCACAAAAGAGTATTTAATGAGTATAAATGAAATTAAGGCTACACAGGAAATAATAAAAATGTTGTCTAATTGACTAATTGTAAGTGTTTTAAGTTTCAATGCGGTTTTGCCAACATAAAACACTGAGGCTGCAATCAGTAAACCAAATATTAGGTAGGCAACCAATACTATTTTTAATCTATCAGAAGGATACACCGACATTGCCTCGGTGTAACCATTAGTAGCTTGAATACTCGAATAAAAATAGGCAAATAAATCGGTGTTGAGAATTTTAGCCGATAAGGCGAGAGCCGTAAGCGTAAAAACTAAGGAGAAAATTAGATTTTTGAGAGTCAGACGTTTGCTGAAAAACGCATAACCCAGCAGCACAGCAACGAAGCCCAATGCGATGATTCCGTAATTTGCTTTTGTATAAAAAACCACAATACTAATAATTATGGAGTGATAAAGCATCCATAATTGCGGAGTATGTAAGAATTTTAAACCACTGAATAGGCCAACAAAAAATAAAGTAAAAATGACCCACTCACCCCAAAGTGAGGAAATGACGATAATAAGAGCAAAATGTATAATGTATTGGTAAAATTTTGTCTGTTTCGGCAGGGCAAAGAAAAGCAAAAGACCAATATTAAGGAAAAAGAAAATATCAAACACCAAAAAATGCCAAGCTGGTGTATCTATGGCAAAACGTTGCGTGAGGTAGCCCAAAGGGCCGTAAGTATAAATAATATCTTTCCCAAAAATCAGGCCTTTTGCTTTGGCCATTTCAAGTCCAATACGCCAAGAGTTATCAATGCCTGCTTGTGGTGTTTCCGATAAACGATAGTAAGGAAACAATAAAATAATGAGGAATAGTACATAAACGATTTTAAACCAAACGGCATTGATAACTTTTTGCATAGTTTATTTTTTTTCGGCAATAATTAAAAATTGTTTTCCAAATAAAAACCAGATAAAAGGCATATTCAGATACAATCGAGCCAAAAGTTTGTGAACAGGTAATTTACCTCGGAAAGAAAGTGGTAAAAACCTCGGATGTGTTTCAAGAAGCTCAAAACCAGCACCATATAAATGTTCTTCAACTGCCAGTTCTGAAAGAATAACGGTGTGGTCGGCAAAATCAAAATACTCTTTGTAAGCGTATTTAAAATTCGGTCCGATGATAGCTATTTTGCCGCCAGGTCTGATATTTTCGTACATTCTGCCCAAAAAATGAGCAACTTCTTGTTGGCTACTTAAATGTTCTAAAAAATTGGAGATAAAAACCGCATCAAAATAATTTTTAGGAATATCTACTGTAAGCACATCGCCAACGATGGTCTTAACGTCACCTTCAACAAAATCTTTTACAGATTCTTCGATGTCGATTACCCATTTTTCTTGAGAGGGCGAAGCGTTGATAAATTCACACATTCCGCCAGCAGAATCTAATATTTTTTGTGGAGAACCAAGTTTGTGGTGGAAGAAGTTAGCTATTTCTTTCCAAATAATTTTCTTTTTAGCTTTGTCAACGCCCTTGAAGCGGTACCAGTAAATGCGGTTGTAATTCATTATTTTGTATGGTTGTTTAATTTTGCAAAGTTGTGTAAGCCCAAAAGATTTTGGACTCTATTTTAGCTCGTAAAATTCTTCTAAAATTTCAATTTTCTTGTCAAAACCTGCTTTTCTTCTCAGAATTTCATCAAATCTTACGCTTTGTATCTCTTTATTTTCAACCGAGCCAGTTTCAAAAAACTGCTTTACTGCCGCCACATCGTCTATTTTTGCATTCACAATCAGACCTTTATTCAGCAAAATTGGCACAGTTCGATAAATTGTTTTTTCGCCTTTGCTCGTTGCAATTTCCATATTAAGGTGGGGCGGCTGGAACAACAAATTTAGTAATTTACCAAACCAGTTGTATGTGGTTTTTACTTTAATAATCGAAAGTAGCTTTTGCTTAGAAGAATCGCTCTTTATTGCTGAATTTAAGGGGAATATTTTCCCCATTTCCCAGATTGTACTTGACTGTTTTACTAATTTTAAGGTTTTGGTTTGTTCTTTCTTTTTAAATAATAAACGATTTGGCCAATGGGCGGCACTCCGTATTTTTATTGGTTCATAACGCTGCAAAAGAGCCAATAGTGTCAGTGTTTCATCGCCAACTCCATATTTATTATCAGTACTTTCTATGCCAAAAATTACAAAATCTGGAGCGGTAGCTGATAAATATTTTTCTTGATTCTTTTTATCTAAATACGCATTATACGCCTGATAAGACTGCATAATCGGTCGAGGATTATAATTGAGCTTATTCAGGTATATTTCAGAGGCTTCGTTGGGTACTAAATCGACGGTTTTGTTGCCAATTATATCTAAGACCTCTTTTGGGTAGGTATAGTTGTAGTAAGGCGTACTTTTTTTGGAAATATCTTTGAAATATTCGGGTAAGATGTAGCTTTTAGTTCGCAGATTATCAATTATCGAAATGGAGATTTGCCCATAAATTGGTTGATAAAAAACAATATAACTCATCAGATTGAGTGAAACCAATGCCCAACCGATTACTTTAAGCCATTTTTCAGTGCCAAAACTGCATAACAGCAAAAACGGCAAACTCGCACTACGAACAAACGACATCAAATGCCCGTCGTCGGCTCGCACAAAAGCATATTTTATAAGTACAAACGAGCAAACGCCCACACAACCCAGTACAAAAAAAGAATCCAAAGTAGGTATAGAAAAGTCTCTTTTTATCAATTTTTGTAGGACAAACGCCACGAAAACCAATATAAATAGCACAAAAATACTGTAAGAAGATGCCACCGCTCGAATTCTATCAGTAGGAAAAAACGACTGAGATTCGTTATAACCTTTGATGATTTCGATACTTGAAAAAAAGTAAGCTATGAGGTCAGTTTTTAGTAAAAATGCCAGTAATATCAATAAAACGGTGCTTCCGAAAAAATATGAGACTAAGTTTTGAAGCGATAATCGTTTCGAGAAAAAGGCGTAGAATAATAAAATAAAGACAAATCCGAGGGCAATAACGCCATAATTTGCTTTGATATAAAAATTGATTACGCCCATCGTAATCGCATGAATAAGCAACCAATGATTTTGTTTTTTCAGAAATAAAAGCCCCGAAAAAATACTAACATAGAAAAGTAGAAAGCTCTGCCACTCGCCGTAGATGGAGGAAATAAGCAAGAAAAGACCAAAATGTGCGAGTAACTGGTATAATTTAAGTGGTTTTGGTAATAGAGAGTAAAGTAAAAATCCTACATTGCCGAAGCAAAAAACATCAAAAAGGAAGAATTGAAGATTGCTTGTTTCGATAGAAATTCGTTGGGTGAGCCGCCCAAGTGGGCCGTAGGTATAAATAATATCTTTTCCAAAAATCATGCCTTTTTGATAGGCCATTTCTAAGGCGATTCGCCACGAATTATCAATGCCTGCACTCGGTATATTTGAGATTTGATAATAAGGAAACAACAGAACTATCAGCAGTAGCAAATAAGCTAAGATAAGCCATGAATTATTTATTTGTTTTGTTAAAAAACGTTTTACGTATTGCATAAAAAACCTAATTAGTAAAATAACAACTCATAAGATTATTGCTGATAACCAACCTTATGGGTACTGATGGTTGTATTGGTCTTGTAATATTTGAGCGTAGTTCCAACCGTCGAAACAAGCCCGACTTTATATGTTTCGGCTGGTATTTCGGCATGAACAATCAAACCGTAGAAGTCATTGGCCAAATACGGACTGCCAACGAGTAGTTTTTTCAACGAATTTCGACTATGATACGCCGATAAAAAGTAAAATCGGTGGTCGGGTGTTTCCAAACTTATATAATAGCCTTTTTCTTTTTGCACATTTTTGCAATCAATATCTTTAAAATATAAGACATAACCCTGTTTTGTTTCTTCGGCCACAACCTTGATTTGTTCGTTACTCACGACCGCTTTTTTGATGTCAAAAATCGGGAAATCAAAACGGTAAGTATTGGCTTTTAGGTAAAAATCAATTGTTTGGTCAAAATACAAACGGTAAAAAGAACCATTGAGCGTAGAACCATTATGAGCCATATTGACCGACGATAAAAGTCGCTTTTGATGTCCCTGAATGACACTCGGAAACGAAATGTAATAGGAATGAAGCAAATAAAATATTCCAAATATAGTAGAAAATAGAGCTATTCGGTTGGCATGAGTCGGTAATTGCTTGATTATTAGCAAATAAATGCAGACAAGCAATAATTGGGGATAAAGTCGGTAGCGGTCAGGAAATTCAGAACCACTGACATCTCTAAAAAGTGCTACCGCAAAGAGTGTCCCCAAACAAAATAAGGCAAGAAGTATAATATTTAGCTCAAAAACATCCTTTTTTCGTCTAAAAACATATAAAACCGAAGCTCCTCCGATAATTAGCATAATGCCAAAACCAATCAGCCTGATGATGGAATTGAATGAATTGGTTTTCAGAAAACCACCAGCTAAAATACCAAAACTCGAAATTGTGGTCATTACTGGGTTAGGAGTTTTGTATTGGCTACCCGATAAAAATATAAATTTCATAACCAGCAGTGTTGCCATCAATGTAATCAATTCTTGCCAGCGGCGTTGTTGAGCCAGCCCCAGCCCCACGACCAAAAAAGACAAAAGTCCGTTTCCGTTACAAATCAAGGCACAAGCCAACAAAAATAAACCCAAATAAAATTTAGTATTGCTCGGTTTTGTATTAAAAATCAGGAAGATAGCCCAACACAAAAACACTACAACATCGTTGTTTTCAAAGGCACACATCGCCCAAAGACTATTTTCGTAAATGTATGCCGAAAGCAAAATATACGGAATCGGCAATAATGCCCAGACTGAAATTTTGTGTTGCTTGAGTAGGCGAAAAAAGAAGATAAAAATCGTACAAAAAATAAGGTTGCCCACAAACATAAGGTTTTTAAAATTGATAGTTTTAAAAAGCCAAAGGTGCAAACCAAAAAATAATTTCGAGATAACGATTGAGTGTTCGTTGCAGGGCAAAATCAAGATATTAAACTGCTCCTCAATATTATTTTTAAGGCTCATATCGTAGAGACTCCTCAAAATCCCGTGTTCATCCTCAAAAGGAATATTCAAAGCATACGACCGAAGTATTAGCAAAAAAATAAGAAAAGGAATCGAAAGAATAATATAAAAAAATACCTTCGATAAGCGTTTTTTGTCTTGCATTATCATTTTTATTATGCTCCCAGCAACCGATAACGATGAAATATCTTAAATGAGTTTGGCAAGACATAAGTCGTACCTCAACTTGCATGATTTTGTTATTTCTTCATATAATCGCCTCGTGAAAAGAATTTTTCAACGAAACAATATATCAAAATAAAGAAATAACGACTGCCCATTTCTTTGATTTTCAGCTTTGATTCACCGTATTTTCTGTTTGTCCAACTATTTGGCACAACTCTATACGAGTATCCACGAACAATGGTTTTGAGCGGAAGTTCAACCGTAAGGTTAAAGTGTGGCGAAAGAAAAGGCTTCAAGCCTTCCATGGTTTCACGTTTGTATAATTTAAAGGCATTCGTAGTATCATTATATTTAATACCGATGACCATTTTTATGATAAAATTGGCTACCCGATTAATGATTTTTTTGACGGCTGGATAATCAATTACTTTTCCGCCTTTTATCCAACGACTACCAAAAACCGCATCAACATTTTCGGCGAGCATGGTTTTATAGTATCTTACCAAGTCTTCGGGGTCGTCCGACATATCGGCCATAAAAACCGCCACGCAGTCGCCCGAAAAACGCTCCAAACCGTAGCGAACCGCATATCCAAAACCATTTGGCCCTTTGTTTGTTTCAAAAACCAACGTAGGCATTTCTTTCTGTAATTCCTGCAAAACTCCCAAAGTATTATCTTTAGAGTTATCGTTTGTCACCCAAATTTCGTGAGGAATATCGTATTTTATTAAAGTATTGTATAAACTTCTGAGGGTTTCAGAAATACTTTCTTCTTCGTTATAGGCAGGAATTACAACGCTTAATTTCATTGATTGAGGTCTTCAAAATTTAATAAATCCATATTATCATTACCTAAAGCAAGTGCATAAACACCCATCTTTGTAAGATATTTTACTTGGTCTGTGGCAATAGCCATGCTCGCAAAGACCACAATTAATTGATAATCAGCATATTCTGGAAATGCAAGCCTGAAATTTTCAATAGTTTGCGGTACTCTTTCCAGATAAATCATTCTGACTGTAAATTTCACATCAGTCAAAAGGATTTTCTTTTCGGTGTGGCACACTGCAAAAACATCAAACTCAAACACCTGCGATGCATCGTTTGGATTGCGTCTATCTTGTCGGCGGTTGAAAATATCAATACTTGGAAACTTAAAAAAATCAGTCGCAATTCTTGGGATATTTGGAGCAACAAAATCTTCGGCAAAAGTACCTAACTTGTTAGTTACTTCTCCCCATTTTTTGTTCATTTCTTTTCTTGCTTCACGTCCTTCTCTCACATAGTTATCAATGTTTTCGGTAGTTTTATCACGAGAAATTCTTGATTCATTTTTAAAATCATTCATTTCATCTTTAAACTCCAACATTTCATCTTTAAACTCCAACATTTCGTTTTTGAAGTCCGACATTTCATTTTTGAAGTCTGACATTTCGTTTTTGAAGTCCGACATTTCGTTTTTAAAGTCCGACATTTCGTTTTTAAACTCCGACATTTCGTTTTTGAACTCCGACATCTCTCTTTCAAGTCGGGAAAGATTTCGGTTTTGTTGCATGATATATTCTGCCAAAACCGTTTCCAAGGTATCTAAGCGATACTCAACTGTTGGTGCACTCATTTCGATAAGTGTTAAGATTATTTACAAAAATACGTAAAATCTGTCATCTGTATCCATCATTTGGGTTTTATTCAAACGAAAGCCCAAATAAAGCACTTAATTGTGCAAATACTTGGGCTTTCTTGAAATTTTAATAACCTTCTAATTCCTTACACACGCTTGCTGATGTTGTCGTGCATCTGCGTGAGGGTAGTTTTTAAATCATATTTCCAAGTCCATTCTGGGTAGTGATTCTTGAATTTTGTAAGGTCAGAAATATACCAAATGTGGTCGCCACTGCGATTATCATCGGCGTAGCTAAAGCTCATTTTATTACCAGTTATTTCTTCACAAATGGCTATTCCTTCTTGCATTGAGCAATTAGAGAAACGTCCGCCACCAGCATTATAGACTTCGCCCGCACGAGGATTTTGGTAAAAATGCCAAAACATATTCACTAAATCCCAGCTATGGATATTGTCACGTACTTGTTTGCCTTTATAACCAAAAATCGTGTAATGATTGCCCGTAATAGCACATTTCATTAAATAAGCTAAGAAACCGTGTAATTGAGCTCCCGAATGATTTGGCCCCGTCAGACATCCACCACGGAAAACCGCAGTTTTCATGCCGAAATATCTACCGTATTCTTGAACCATTACGTCAGCCGCTACTTTCGATGCTCCAAAAACAGAGTGCTTCGAGTGGTCGATTGACATTAATTCGTCGATACCATTTTCAAAATATGGGTGATTTTGGTCGATTTCCCAACGAGTTTCCAATTCTACCAATGGTAGATAGTTGGGCGTATCGCCATAAACTTTATTGGTCGAAGTGAAGATAAATACTGCTTCTGGGCAATATTTACGAGTTGATTCGAGCATTACGAGCGTACCATTGGCATTGACCGTAAAGTCAGTAAAAGGCTCACGAGCAGCCCAGTCGTGGCTTGGTTGAGCGGCCGTATGAACAACCAACTTAATATCAGCACCGTACTCTTCAAAAATTTTACCGATTTCTTCTTCCGAACGAATATCTGCTTTGTAGTGGCGATAATTGCTATATTTTTCTTCTAAACCTTTACGATTCCAATCTGTCGAAGCCTCAGCTCCGAAAAAATACGAACGAAGATTATTGTCGATACCGATTACTAAATCAAATTTTTCGGCAAAAAAGGCAACTGATTCACTACCAATCAAACCTGCCGAACCTGTTACGAGTGCTATGTTCATTTATTGATGTTGCGTTTTAATGATGCTTTGGCATCATGAGGTATTAAAAAATAAAAATAGGCAAGTTACAGAATATGTAGCACGCAAATGCCATAATAAACTGTAAAACGCCTACGATAAACTAAATCATTAAAGGTAATTATGCACCTTCGTTAGATTTTCCTAAACCGAATAATTTCTCTTGAATCGCTTGTGTGCGTTTTTCAAGTTCAGGTTTTGCCGTATATTTATTTTTCAATTGACGTGCCGCTGAATCTGGACTTACACCGTAAACCCACTCATCGCCTTGACGAACGTCTTTTTGCTCAATAACATTGGTTTTTTGGTAGTCGCATGAAGTCAACGAAAATGCTGCTACTGCAAATAATAAAACACTAAACTTTTTCATGTCTGAATGTTGTCGTTAAATTTGCACAAATTTAAGTTTGGTAATTCAAAACGCCAAGAAAAATTGTACTTTTTAAATGAATAAAGCTTTTTGCTATTAGCTTTTAGCTCTTAGTCGTCGGTTTTTTATTGAATAAGCCGTTTTTTGAAATTATAGTAAGAATTTTTTTAGCTAAAGGCTAATAGCCAAAAACAAAAATTAGAAACAATGATTTATGATGTAACAGTAATCGGTGGAGGTATCGTTGGGCTTGCCACTGCTTTGCAAATAAAGGAACAAAACCCAAGTTTGAAACTTCTTATAATCGAAAAAGAGGATGTAGTTGCCAAACACCAAACTGGGCATAATAGTGGAGTGATTCACTCAGGGCTTTATTATAAACCTGGTAGTTTGAAGGCTATAAACTGTATCAAAGGCTATGATATGCTGCTTGATTTCTGCCAAAAAGAAGATATTAAATATGACCTCTGCGGAAAAATTGTAGTAGCAACAAAACCCGAACAAATTTCGATTCTTGATGGGCTTTTTGAGCGTGGCAAACAA
>JBKBSS010000052.1:0-9748 GCA_046291385.1 Emticicia sp.
GGTAAGAGTAAAATACACGCAATGTAAACAAAGCAAAACGCCACATCGAAGAATACAAAATTGCGGAGAACCACAATTTGCAGCACCAAATAAATGACGAATGTAAGGACTAATTTTATAACCGTTTGAGAATTCATTTCTTTTCTTCGGTGGTTGATTGCTCTAATAAATCTTGTTCTTTTTTCAGCTTATTGTTTACGATGTAAACATAAGATAAATTGCGGAAGTCAGTTGCCAGTTCCACTTCAATATCAAAAAACGCTTGGTCTTGTTTGGCACTTAGCTTACGAATTTTACCAATCATTGTTCCCGATGGATAAATTACGTTTTGCTCAGATGTAACCACCGAGTCGCCTTGTTTGATTGGTTTAAATCTGTCAATCGTATTCAAACTAATGATTTTTGGATTTAAACCACCCCATTCGGCAATCCCCAAAGCCTTATCGTTTTTAGTGCGAAGCGTTAAGTTTTTGATTTCCGACGAAACCTTCGACTCTGAGTGCAGAATCGAATAAACACGAGAGAAATGCTCTGAACATTGCATCACCGTTCCGACAACCCCTTGCGGACAAATTACGCCCATTCCAGGCTCAATACCATCAAGCGTTCCTTTATCAATCGTCAAATAGTTTTTCGATAAACCAACGGTATTATTGACAACCTTTGCCACCTTAAACTCAAAACGACGAGCAAAAGCCGAATCTACTTTATAATAATCGCCATCTCTTTGCTTAAACGATTGCATGGCCGACACTGCTTTTTTTAGTTGAGCATTTTCGGCAATCAATTGGTCGTTTACGTTGCCAAGATTCATGTAGTTTTTTACATAATTCGAGCTTTCGAGAGTCTTGGCGGCGTAGAAATTGGAAGTATTAAAAAATGAGACGTCCCAGTAATGATTGTTCTTTACGAGCAACCAAAAGCTGACGAGTTCGAGAATAGCAAACAAAAGAAAGTTTCGTATGCGAAATATAAGTCGGAAGAGTTGCGACATGTTTTATGAGTTCTGAGTTCTGAGTTCTGAGTTTTGAGTTGTTAAAACTAAGTTGTAATCACAATTAAAGTGAAAGCAGTTGAATGGTTTCTACATTCAACTGCTTTTTGTAATTTATACTTAGAGAACCTGAGTGATATATTTGATTACTCAGAACTCAGAACTCAGAATTCAGAACTAATGAATTACTGAACTATAACTGCTCTGTATTTTTCGATATTTTTCAAAATCTCACCTGTTCCACGCACAACTGCACGAAGTGGGTCGTCTGCTACGTGAATCGGAAGTTTTGTTTTAATAGCCAAACGCTTATCTAAGCCATGAAGCAATGCTCCACCACCTGTCAAATAAATACCGTTTTCGTAAATGTCGGCCGAAAGTTCTGGCGGTGACATCTCCAAGGCACGCATGATGGCTTCTTCAATCTTTGAAATTGATTTATCAAGGGCGTAAGCAATCTCGCTGTAAGTCACCTTGATTTCTTTCGGAATACCAGTCATTAAGTCACGACCACGAATTTCAATATCAGCAGGTGGATTATCCAAATCTGGTAAAGCCGCACCTACTTGAATCTTGATAAATTCGGCCGAACGCTCGCCAATAAGCAAGTTATGCTCACGACGCATATAATCAACAATGTCTCTCGTAAATAAATCGCCCGCAATACGAACTGACGCTTCGCAAACGATACCCGAAAGGGCGATAACCGCAATTTCAGTAGTACCACCACCGATGTCAGCAATCATCGAACCGTTTGGTTGCTCAATGTCGATACCGATACCGATAGCCGCAGCAATTGGCTCGTGTACCATGTAAACTTCTTTCGCTCCAGCGTGTTCGGCTGAATCTTTTACGGCACGTTTCTCAACTTCAGTGATACCCGATGGAATACAAATAACCATGCGGTGAGAAGGCGAGAAAAACCAACTACGACCCGTCTCAATCATCTTAATCATACCACGAATCATTAATTCAGCGGCAGTAAAGTCGGCAATTACACCATCTTTGAGTGGACGAATAGTTTTTATATTTTCATTGGTTTTTTCGTGCATTTGCATTGCTTTATGACCTATCGCCAACACTTTTCCAGTAATTTTGTCAAGAGCAATAATAGAAGGTTCATCTACAACGATTTGGTCTTTGTAGATAATGAGGGTATTTGCCGTACCCAAGTCAATCGCGATGTCACTCGTGAGGAAGTTTAACAATCCAGCCATTTTGAGCTTTATGGGTTAATTTTTTTTAAATTGTCCGCAAATTTACAACTATTATTTACAAAATATTTCTAAAAAGTTGAAAAAGTATTGAAAAAGAGAAAAGTATAATCGCTATTAGTTAGCATTCACGAGCAATATGTCGCTTTTTTAACGAAAAACTTGTGTTTTGAGCATATTTACTCATAAAATCAACGATTTAACTTTGAAAACACGTTTTGTTGATATAGTTCAAAAAATACTTGTTATCGTAATATTAAGGCTTTTTTTGCCGCTAAAACCATCAATAAATAGCGAAACAAAAAAAACTATTATCTTTGCCCCGTAGCAAATTGTCTAACCAAAGAACTGAAATATAAATTATAGAAAATGGGCGTTCGTTCGATACTTAGTAAACCCATAGCGGCTTATGTGGTTGCACAGCAGAAAAAATGGATGGCTCGCTCGGCAGAAGTACAAGCCGAATGGCGAGAAAAGTTGGTAAGCCAAGCTGCTCAGACGGTTTTCGGTCGTGACCATCATTTCAATGATATTCGCACTTACGATGACTTCAAACAGGCCGTTCCTGTGCGTGATTATGAAGATTTGAAACCCTACGTAAATAGAGTCGTTGAGGGCGAAGGAAATATTCTTTGGGCAGGAAAACCACTTTATTTTGCTAAAACTTCGGGTACAACTTCGGGAACAAAATATATTCCTATCTCAAAAGATTCGATTCATAACCATATAGATTCGGCTCGAAATGCTTTGCTCAACTATATCAATGAAACTGGAAAAGCCAAGTTTTTAGATAATAAACTCATTTTTTTATCGGGAAGCCCCGAAATGACCGAAAAAGCTGGCATCAAAACTGGCCGACTTTCTGGAATTTCTACGCATCACGTTCCTGCCTATTTGCAAGCCAATCGTCTGCCTTCTTACGAAACCAATTGTATTGAAGATTGGGAAACCAAGCTCGAAAAAATCATTGATGAAACTATCAATCAACCGATGAGTTTGATTTCGGGAATTCCGCCGTGGGTGCAAATGTATTTTGACAGAATTCAGGCTCGCACGGGTAAGAAGATAAAAGATGTTTTTCCTGAGTTTGATTTGTTTGTTTACGGTGGTGTAAACTTCGAGCCATATCGAGCAAAACTGTATGAGTCAATCGGGAAAAAGATTGATTCTATCGAACTCTTTCCTGCGTCTGAAGGCTTCTTTGCTTACCAAGATAAGCAAAACAACGAAGGAATGTTGCTACTGCTCGATACTGGTATTTTTTACGAATTTATTCCTGCCGAAGAATTTTTCAACGAAAACCCAACTCGTTTGAGCATTGAGCAAGTAGAATTGGGCAAAAACTACGCACTTATCATCAATAATAATGCAGGTCTTTGGGGCTATTCGATTGGCGATACCGTAAAGTTTGTTTCGCTCGACCCATATAGAGTGATTGTTTCGGGAAGAATCAAGCATTTTATTTCTGCTTTTGGCGAACACGTCATTGGCGAAGAAGTAGAAAAAGCCATGAAATACGCTTGTCAACGCCAGCCAGAAGTTGAAATTGTAGAATTTACAGTTGCTCCGATGGTTACGCCCAACGAAGGGCTTCCTTACCACGAATGGCTCATTGAGTTTGCCGTTCTGCCAAGAAATATGGAACAGTTTAATAACGATTTAGACCAACAAATGATGAAGCTGAATGTCTATTACGATGACTTGATTGTGGGTAGCATTCTGAGAAAACTGGTCATTACACCATTGCAAAAAAACGCCTTCATTGACTATATGCGTTCGCAAGGAAAACTCGGCGGACAAAATAAGGTTCCTCGTTTATCAAACGACCGTAAGATTGCCGATGCTCTTCAAAAGGTATAATTTATGTGTGATGTATAATTTTTAATACATCATAAATCATACATCACACATAAAAATCCCCATCTATCAAAAACTAAGATGATTTTCTGTACATACACATATTTTTGTAGGCAGAAATAAAAAACTAAACTATAAGTCGTATATGTTACAATTTTTGAAATATGTTTTCGCAACCATTGTCGGGATTTTTCTATTCACGATTTTGAGTTTTATCATTTTGATTGGAATTGGAAGTTTGATGTCAAGTTCAGACACCAAAACCGAAGTTACCTCAAATTCAGTTCTCAAACTTGACCTCAATCAAGTTATCAGAGAAAACGCCGCCGAGGATGACCCTTTCACTGAAATTTTATCGGGTGGAAATGGCTCAGGACAAGTAAGTTTACCACAAATCAAAGAAGCATTGGCAAATGCCAAAATTGACCCAAAAATCAAAGGTATTTACCTCAAAGCCGAAAATCCAATGGCGGGAATGGCAACTTTGAAAGAGGTGAGAGAATATCTTTTAGATTTCAAGAAATCAAAGAAGTTTATCTATTCTTATGGCGAAACCATGACCGAAGGTTCAATTTACCTTTGTTCGGTTGCCGATAAAAGTTACCTAAACCCAGCAGGTGGATTAGATTTTAATGGCTTGAGTGCTGAGTATTCGTTCATGAAAGGTTTATTCGAGAAAATCGGTGTAAAACCTGAAATTTTCAGAGTAGGTGATTATAAAAGTGCAGTTGAACCATTTTTCTTGACAAAAATGAGTGATGCAAATCGCTTACAAACGCAATCGTTTATTTCGGATATGGCCAATAATTTCTACGGAGATATTGCAGCTTCTCGCAAGATTCCGATGGAAGAATTGAACAATATTTTGAATAATGCTTTGATTCAAGAACCAACCGATGCCGTGAAATATAAAATCATTACCAACACAGGTTATTGGGATGAATTCGAGACTGCTCTTCGCCACGAGTTGGGCTACAAAGAAGATAAGAAAATAGAATATATTGGCATGAATAAATATTTGAAAGCCGATAAATTGGTCAAAGAAGGCGATAATTCTAATCGAATTGCAGTAATCGTGGGTGAAGGAGATATACTTTCGGGTGAAAGTCAAGACGGAACAATTGGCTCAGAAACAATCGTTAAGGAGTTGCAAAAGGCTCGTAAAGATTCAAAAATCAAAGCAATCGTGTTGCGTATCAATTCGGGTGGTGGAAGTGCAATGGCCTCAGACGTGATGTGGAGAGAAGTTGAATTGACCAAAAAAGTAAAACCAGTTATTGCCTCAATGGGAGATTACGCCGCTTCGGGTGGCTATTATATGGCAATGGCTTGCGATACGATTGTGGCTCAACCAACAACGCTGACTGGTTCAATCGGTATTTTTGGGGTGTTATTCAACGTAGAAAAATTGATGAATGAAAAGCTCGGAGTTACGTTTGATGGTGTAAATTCTCATAAATATGCAAATTTCCCATCGGCAACTCGTACAATGACCGATGCCGAGAAAAACATGATTCAGAATGGCGTTAATAAAGGTTACGAAAGTTTTACAACTAAAGCGGCTAAAGGTCGCCACATGAGTGTTGAGAAATTAAAAACCCTCGCCAGCGGTCGAGTTTGGACAGGTAGCCAAGCCAAAGCCAATGGATTGGTTGATGTAATTGGTGGAGTTGATGTAGCAATAAAAATTGCCGCTCAAAAAGCCAAACTAAAAGATGGTGATTATCGAGTGAAATATTTGCCAATCAAAAAATCAAGCTTTGAGTCAATTATCGAAAAATTTGGTAACGACCAAGAAGATGCCAAACTTAAAGCATATCTCGGCGATTTTGCACCGTATGCCAAGCAACTAAAAAATCTTCAAAGCATGGATAAAGTTCAGGCAAGAATGCCTTTTGAATTGGAGATAAAATAATGCACATAACAATATCAAGAGCAAAAGGTATTGCTGGAATTGCGAAAAACAATAAAAATGATTAAATTTGGCTATGATAAGCGTTGAAGTTGATAAGCTAACAAACTCCGTCGTAAATGCAGTAACTGGAGATATTTTTAATACAGAAGTACTGATAGCTAATTCGCAAGACCTCAAAATGACAAAAAAACAATGGCATTTTGATTGGGAAAAAGAGCAAATTAAAGGTAAAATATACAAGTTGACAATTGAAGGAAACCCTAATGTGGTACAAGGATTGGTTAGTTTGATAGACCAAAAAGATAATATTTATGTTTCTTTGATAGAAAACGCTCCATACAATATTGGGGCAAATAAGATTTATGAAGGCGTAGCTGGAAATTTGTTCGCTTTTGCCTGTAAAGTTGCTTTTGAGAGAGGCTATGAAGGCTATATTTCGTTTCATGCGAAAACCGAATTGGCTGAACATTATATGAAATCTTTAGGTGCAAAACGCATCAACGCCCAGCTAATGTATATTGATACTAAAGAAGCAACAGTTTTAGTAAAACGATATTTTAAAAACTTTGAGATATGAAAATCGTAAAAGAACCAAAAGGAGTAGTATTTACAGTAACTGGACAAGGACTAACTGAAACGGAGAAATTTCAACTATCAGAAATAATACGAACAGAGAAAGTTGAACTCAAAAAAGGAAAAGAGAATCAAAAAGAATTAGTTTTTGCCTGATAACATACTTGTTGCTACTGCTATCAAATCAAACTTTATCACCAAAAGGAGAAAGAAATTAGTACCTTTGTACGAAATTCTTTCTCCTTTTTGATTTTCGTAGAACAAGTTTCCAACTTGTCGTAGGGCGAGAACAAGAAATAAAAGATGATATTTTAGAAATATGAAGAATACAAAATTAATCGAAGCAAAATTTGTCACGAGTGCGGCAGATTACCGTAAATGTCCGCCACCCGAAAAACCCGAATATGCCTTTATTGGTCGCTCAAACGTAGGAAAATCTTCGTTGATAAATATGTTGTTAGCGACTAAAAATTTAGCAAAAACCTCACAAACCCCAGGAAAAACGCAGTTAATTAATCATTTTGAGGTAAATAAACAATGGTACATTGTTGATTTGCCAGGGTATGGTTTTGCCAAAGCTCCCAAAGGTGAGCGTGATAAATGGGGCGAAATGATTGGCGAATATTTGGTCAATCGTGAAAACCTCATGTGTGTTTTCGTATTGATTGATGTACGCCACGAACCACAAAGAGTCGATTTAGAATTTCTTGACTTTTTGGGCGAAAAAGACGTGCCGTTTTACCTAATTTTCACGAAAGCCGATAAAGTAGGAAGCGTAAAAGCCGAACAAAATGTAGAATCTTTCAAGAAAACAATGCTTTTGAGTTGGACGAAAATTCCACAATATTTTATCACTTCGGCCGAACGACGAACTGGCCGTGACGAATTATTGCAAGCAATCGAAGAGTTGAATCTATCTTTTACGAAATAATTTGTACTTTTGTAGCGTTGTAAATAGCATTTACGAATAATTGAATGACGATTTACAAATAAATAGCAGAGAATGAACTATTTTGCTGCCCAAAAGTACAATAAAGTTAAAAAAATCAAGAAAAACACTGTTGACTATCGTCTGTTGACCGTGGCCTAATAAAAAACAATATATTTTTCAAATGGAATTATTAAGAGATATTGCCCACATTTCTGGAAAAAGTGGTTTGTATAGAATTTTGAAGCCAGGGCGTGGTGGCGTAATCGTTGAAACACTTGACGAGAAAAAACAAAAAGAAATGGTTAGTTCAAATGCCCGTGTATCGGTTTTGAAAGACATTTCGATTTATACCGAAGACCCAAACAAATCAACTCCGCTGGGAGATATTTTCTTGAAAACTCGTGAACTTCACGGCGAGAAAGTAGAATTTGATTTCAAAACAGCATCAAATAATCAAATCTTTGATTTATTTGCTACCGTCATGCCTGATTTTGACCGTGAGCGTGTTTATGCTTCCGATATCAAGAAAATCGTAAATTGGTATAATGTTCTTTCGGCAACAATGCCAGAACTTTTCGTTCCTGCCGCAGTGGACGCTTCTGTTGAAGAACCTGCTGTCGAAGAAGTAAAAGCATAATTTTGCAATAAAGCATTTTAGAAAGCCCATCGGAAACGATGGGCTTTCTTTTTGTAACAGGGGACAATTTTCTAAATTGTTCCCTGTTACAAAAAGAAAAACGTATTAGTTATTAATATTTTATACTTACTTCAACATAACCGTCTTTCCAGTTTTTGAAGACTTTACGGCTGCATCTAAGATTTCCATTGCCACCATATTGATTTTCAGTGAACCCAAATCATTTTCTGATTTTACTTTACCTCGTGCTACTGCTGCAAAATAAGTAAAAGCATCATTCATGGGCGTTTCGAGTGGTTTTACCGCAATTCTCTCTTCGGGCAAAGTATTTCTATCGCCTTTTCTGACAGTCATTTGGGCAGATTTATCGGCAAAAATATAGCCTGTTTTGCCATAAACTTCAATATCTTTTCTATCAAAAGGCCAATTCCACGAGCCTTGAAAAATGCCTTGTGCTTTTGGATAAGTTACCACGATAGTTGCTTCATCATCAACATTTGGATAAGTTTCGGGCTTGATAGTTTGCGTAATTGCCGTTACCGAAGTAGGTCTTTCACCTTTCATTAGCCACGCCATAATATCGGCTCCGTAGCACCCAAAATCAATGATTGCTCCACCGCCATTTTTTACTGGGTCGGTTAGCCAACTCAAAAACTCTTTGCTCACACCAATTTCTTTCGGGCCACGATGTCCATCGTGAATCACGACTTTTCTAATATCTCCGATAGCATTTTCTGCGTGAATCATTTCGTAAGCTTGATGATTACTGGCATACCAAGTTGTTTCGTAATTGGTCAAAAGTTGAATATTGTGTTTTTTTGCCAAAGCTGCCATTTGCGTTGCGTGGGCAAAATTCACCGCCAAAGGCTTCTCTACCATTACGTGTACACCTTTTACGGCACATTTTTGTACAGTTTCGAGATGCTCAATGATACTTCTGAAATCACAAACGGCTTCGGGTTTGGCTTTTTCGAGCATTTCGTCGAGGCTGGCGTACCATAGGTTTTCGGAAATATTATATTTTTTCAATAATCTCAAAGCCAATTCTTTGTTTGGTTCGGCAAAACCGACGATTTCTACGCCCGCACGACTGGGATTATTTAAAATTTGGTTAACGTGGTCGTGTGTCATGCCCGCAATACCCATTCTGACGGGTTTTTCTTGAGCAAATACAAACGTAAGGCTTAGGAATAAGCCCAAAAAGAGGAGTTTTTTCATGTTAGATATAAGGTTGAATCAATCAAATTTAGCCAAAAAGCATTATCAAGACTATTTTTTTAGAAAAGTTTTCATCAGAAAGCCTATTTTTGCGTTATAAAAGAAAAATCTTAATCCTATTGGCTGTTGTCAGTGGACTATCGACTAAAAAATGTCAATAAAAATCCAAAATCTAAGTAAAGTTTATGGCACACAGCGTGCCGTTGATGATATATCTTTTGAAGTTGCCAAAGGCGAAATTGTGGGTTTTCTTGGACCAAATGGTGCAGGAAAATCAACAACGATGAAAATTTTGACGGGCTATTTACCAGCCACCGATGGCTCAGCCGAGGTGAATGGATTTGACGTGAAAACTTCGCCGATGCAAGTCAAAAGTAGCATTGGATATTTGCCCGAACATAATCCTTTA
>JBKBSS010000052.1:9846-13066 GCA_046291385.1 Emticicia sp.
CTACAAATAAAAGTAGCCGAAACCATAGAAATGGTTGGTTTGGGCTTAGAAAAACATAAGAAAATCGGTCAATTATCGAAAGGCTACCGTCAGCGTGTGGGGCTTGCCCAAGCCTTGATTCATAACCCCGATGTATTGATTTTGGATGAACCAACGACGGGACTTGACCCTAATCAACTGGTCGAAATCAGAGATTTAATAAAATCGGTTGGTAAAAACAAAACCGTTATTTTCAGTACGCACATCATGCAGGAAGTAGAAGCTATCTGTGACCGTGTGGTGATTATCAACCGAGGGAAAATCGTGGCAAATGGCACACTTTCCGAACTCAAACAAGGTGGAAAAGGCATTGAAGATGTTTTTCGTGAATTAACAATGTAACACAGCTTTCAAAGTTGTGCTACAAATAATATAAAATATGCTCGAAATTTGTAGTTTTTCCTTAGAATCTTGTCTGACTGCCCAGCGTGCAGGTGCTGGTCGTGTCGAATTATGCGGTGGAATGTTTGAAGGCGGCACAACGCCTTCGGCGGGTTTGATAAGTTTGGCTCGTCAGAATCTGACTATCAAATTATACGTAATGATTCGCCCACGTGGCGGAGAATTTTGCTACTCAGATGCCGAATTTGAGGTAATGAAAGCCGATATTCTGACCGTCAAAAATCTGGGTGCTGATGGTGTAGTTTTCGGAATCTTGAATCCTGATGGAAGCGTAGATAAAAAACGTACCGCCGAACTCGTAAATTTAGCCGCTCCACTCAAAGTAACTTTCCACCGAGCGTTCGATGTTGCCAGCGACCCAATTCAAGCCTTAGAGGATATTATTGACTGCGGTTGCGAACTAATTTTGACTTCTGGACAAAAAAATACTGCCATCGAAGGAATTGATTTATTGAAAAAACTGGTAGAAAAATCTCAAAATCGTATCGAAATAATGGCTGGTAGTGGTGTTTCTGCTCAAAATGCCCAACAGTTTTTGGATATTGGAATCCACGCCCTACACATGACTGGCAAGGGAATTCAAGGAAGTAAAATGGTTTTCCGTAAGCCCGATGTGAGTATGGCGAGTGTAGCACTCACAAACGAATATGAGATTTACGAAGCCGATTTTGAGAAATGTAAATTGGTGGTTGAAATGCTAAAAAAATAGGCATACGCCAAAAACGTATGCCTATTCTTGTATTTTCACAAGAAATGTTGACAATTCTTGCCAAGTTTTACTATCGACCGTCGTCTGTGGACTATCGACTGCTATTTCTTCTCAGCCAATTCGGTAATTTTTTGGTGAATCATCACTTGGTTTGACATGATTTTCGAGAAACCTCTCACGTCATCGCCACTCCAAGCATTGTTCATTTCGCCGTAGCTACCAAATACTGGCGACATCAAATCGTAGTCAGATTTAATACCCAATAATTGGAAATTATAAGGTGCTAAATGCACACGAACTTCGCCAGTTACGTGCGACTGCATACTTTCCAAAAATTTCTCAATATCACGCATCAAAGGCTCTAAAAATTGGCCTTCGTGGAGGGTCATTCCGTACCATTCGGCCAAGTTTTGCTTCCAGTATTGTTGCCATTTCGACAGTACGTGTTTCTCCAATAAGTGGTGAGCTTTGATGATAATCAACGGTGCTGCCGCCTCAAAACCTACACGGCCTTTGATACCGATGATAGTATCGCCCACGTGAATATCACGCCCGATGCCATAAGGAGAAGCTAATTCTGATAGTTTACGAATGGCATCAACTGGATTTTCAAAAGTTTCGCCCGCTACACCTTTCAATTCGCCGTTGACAAATTGTAAGGCAATTTCTTCTGTACCTGTTTTGCTTACTTGCGTCGGAAATGCACTTTCTGGCAAAAACTCATAAGAATTCAACGTCTCACGACCGCCAACCGACGTTCCCCACAAACCTTTATTAATTGAATAAGCCGCTTTGTGCCACTCACGCACCACACCTTTCGACTTCAAGAATTCAATTTCGGCCTCACGAGATAATTTCAAATCTCTGATTGGCGTAATTACTTCCGCATTTGGTAATACGATTCGGAAAACCATGTCAAAACGGACTTGGTCATTTCCTGCACCTGTACTTCCGTGAGCCACAGCTTCCGCACCAACTTGCTTGGCATACTCAGCCACTGCAACTGCCTGAAACATACGCTCGGCACTCACTGAAAGTGGATACGTATTGTTTTTTAGGATATTACCATAAATCAAGTAACGAATACATTTCTGATAATATTCATCTACCATACGAGCCGTAAAGTGGTTTTTTACTCCCAATTCGTAGGCTTTGGTTTCAATATCCTTCATTTCTGCTTCCGTAAATCCACCCGTATCAACCAATACTGAGTGAACTTCGTGACCTAATTCTTCGGTCAAATATTTTACACAAAAAGAGGTATCCAAACCTCCACTGTATGCCAAAACAACTTTCATAAGCTCAGACTTGCTCCAAAATGAGCATATTTTTTAGAATTCAATAAAATTTCACTGCAAAAATAGGACTTATCAAGGTGAAATCTCGAATTTTATTGAAAAACATCAAATAACCTAAATGGCAGTGTATTCATAACACGCTAAAAAGTATATTTCTGAATCAATTGTTGTCTTTTAGCTTCATCAATACCTAATTCGGTTTCTAACATTTTGTTTACTGAGCCGTGTTTTGCTTTGATTGCATTGAGGGTTGATATTATATATTTTGGTTCAACTCCTGCCAAAACTTTGGCAATTTCTGGTTTTAGTTGTCCCATCATTCCCGATTTTGCGAGGTATTGTGTATAACGATTCGATAAATAATATTCTTCAATAATTGTTTCTTCCGCAACCCCCAAAACCGATAAAATCAAGGCCGAACCTAAGCCTGTGCGGTCTTTTCCTGCCGTACAATGGAATACCGAGGCTTCGTTTTCTTTTGAGTTCAGAAGCGTCTCAAAAAAAGGTGCGTAATTTTTGATGTTTTCGGGCATTTTTGCATAGAATTCCTCAAAAACAGCTTCGGCATCCGTTGCAGTAGTTTTGGGATTTCCGATGAGCGTATAGAACTTTTTCATGGCATCGCCGTTGCTCGGAGATATGGAAGTCCATACACGATTTACTTCAAAATCCGTTGGATAGACATCGGGGCTTTGTTTTACTTCTTGTTCATTTCTGAAATCAATAACGTTTCTGATGTTTTCTTTTTTCAAAACCGTTAAATCATTGGCCG
>JBKBSS010000053.1:0-7619 GCA_046291385.1 Emticicia sp.
CAACACGAGTTTGGATGATACGGAACGCACGGTCGAAAGCACCATCAACTTCTTTTTTGATATAACTAACAACTTGGCTATCCGAAGATTCTAAACTCAAGATACCACGGTTAGAACTATTTGAGAAAATACTCGCCAATTGTGTACCTGGAGCAACTTTCTTAAATTCATCAGCAAACAAATCAACAAAGTTTGTATTGCTGGTTGCTGCTCTTTCTTGTGCTTTCGAGATAGCCGCTGCCACTTTTGGGTCACGTGAGCCAGCCAATGCACGAACGATTTCGGTAGGAGAAACCTCCAAAATAACGCTCATACCACCTTGAAGGTCAAGACCTAAGCCTAATTCTTGTTTCATCAGGTCTTCGGTAGTAGTCATTCCTAAGAAAACTGGTTGTTTCCAAAGTGAATCCAAGTAGCGTTGCTTTTTTGAATAATCAACTTTACCTGATTTATCAGTTCCGTACGCTTCTGCGTCTTTTCTAATATCGTTGGCTTTCCAAGTACGGGCCAAGAAATAAATACTAATTGCTAAAAAAGCCACCAATAAGGCAACTATACCACCTTTGTTTCTCATTATTTTTGAACGCCCCCTAACCCCCAATGGGAGGACTATTTATGGATTATTTTCATGTTTTGAGGGTTAAATTAAAAACATGATTTTGGAATATACAGACTAAATTTATCTACAAACGATTGCGAGCAAAATATTACTCAATAAGTAATCACTTTGAGACGATAAAAAGGGAAACCAATAAACTGAAAGACTGTTTACTGAAAACTGAAGGTTATTATGGGGCATTGGGAGCAATAAAATGCTCGTAGAGATTCTCGAAATAAGAAAGTATGAAAATAGGCTTGGTAAAAACTTTAGCCTTTTTTTCGATATTTAGATAAATAACTTGCGGAGTAGGTAAAATGATGGCGTCGTGGTTGAAGTCGAACGCATGGCTGGGTACAACCACCTCCAACGACAACTCGCTAACAACTGATTGGTTTTCAGATTGCTGCTTTTTGTCAGACTTTTCTTGCTTTGGTTTATTGGGCTTATCATGTTTTTGTTGGGGTAGCTGCTTACCGAAAACGCTCGTCAGCATCACCATCGTGAACATCAAAAGTCCAAAAGCACGTGATATGTAGGAGTAATTCTTCATTTTAGGAACGCAAAGCTACAAGAATTTATTGGAATAAGTCAAATCTTGTGCCAAAAAATCAAAAAAGTGATTTTGCGTGAGGTTCGTAAAACAATTTTCTAAATTATCTATCAAGTTAAAGGCACTAAAATTAGGTTATTTTGCAAATAGATTTGTAGAACAATTTTATAAATCGTTCCTCTCGACACACGGAACAATTTGCAAAATTATTTATTCTACCAAAATTAAAGCTATTTAGCTAACAGTGTATTTGAATGCTACCAAACGTTGTGAAACACTTTTCTAAACTCGCTCCAACATAATCGGATAGGTTTTACGAGAAGCCCATTGCGGCACGTAAATATTATCGTTGCTATCAACGCACACATCATGCGGGTGCAAGAAAACCTTAAAGGGGTCTTGTTTGCGTTGTTCTTGGAGTTGATTATTTTGGTAAATCGGCTCGCTTCCGCCTGGGGTCGAAACAACTCGGTCGTTTTTGTCCAAAATCGTAATATAACCTGAATTTGGGTAAGAATCTGACGTTGAGCGAAATGCCGCACCGTAAAGATTTTCGCCTTTGATTACGGGGCGACAAATGTAAGTTCCTGGCAAAGCAATTGTTGAAAGATATTTTCCATCAAGGGTGAAGCGTTTCCAGCAATTTTCGATTCTTGAAGTTACAATCAGCGTTGGATTTTGCTTATTTCGGGTATCAACCACTATACCGTGATTGCACTTAAATTTATCAACGCCATCGCCGACACCGCCCCAATGACGAATGTATTTGCCTTTTGAATCATACTGGATTACGTAGTTCAAACCATAGCCATCGGTTACAAAAATATCGCCATTAGCAGGATTTACCGCACTTTCGGTTGGTTTAAATTGAGCTGGGTGGTCATAAACGCCCGTTTCTTTTGGATATTCTATCTTGAAAATCTCTTTACCTTTTAAATCGGTCTTGATAACTTGGTGGCGGTCGGTATCGCAAATTAGTAAAAATTGTTCGCCACCTTCATCCAAGAGTGTTAGTCCGTGTCCGCCAATGTAGTTTGTTCCCCACGTTTCGAGCAGTTTTCCCGATTTATCATAAATCAAAACATTGTTTTTTGTTTCGTTACCGAGCATAATTAGTCGGCCTTTGGCATCTTCTACTATTTCATGGCAGTCGTTCACAGGATTTTTTCCTGCATCCAAAACTCCCCAACCAACTTTTACTCGGTATCTATGCGTGTTATGTCCGATAATGATTTCATCATTTTTACCAAAACCAACTTCGGGAAAAGCCGAAATGGCGGTCGTTATTCCTGTAATTTTCAAGAAGTTTCGACGGGTTAAAAATTCATTCATTAATTTGCTATAAGGCTGAATAAAGAGTTGACAAAATTGTTGTTCGACTCCTTCAGAGTCGGAACTGCTCGTATTATTTTATTCTCCGAATTGAAATTCGGGGCTATTCACGTTTAACCACGAAGTGGTCTTAAAATCATACAGTTGCTTCGTTGATTTTGGTAGTTGGATTCATGATGTAAGTGAGAAGTTTGTTTTCCTTTTGCAACTCTACAATTCTGTATCCTCGATAAGTTGTTCCCCAATTTCCGCCAATATGCGAATCGAACATATACGGAATTCCATCTTGGGTTTTTATATTTTCTTGGTCGTGGTCATGTCCGTTGAAAATCGCTCGTACATTTTTACATTGCTTCAATAATTCTTGAAACTCTTTACCATCTACAGCATTATCAGTCCATTTTACGGGCGTGATGTGAATGAAAATGAAGATATTTTTCTTCTTTTTGTGTTCCTCAAGTTTTGATTTAAACCATTCGATGTCGGGAGCGAGGTACTTTCCTTCAACATTTGAGGTAGTTCCGAACAAAAAAGCGTTGTTCCCTAAAACATAATCATAATTCACGGGTACGCCCCAAACTCGCTCCCATTGCTCAGGCGTTGCGTGGTCGTGGTTGCCTTGCGTAACAAAATAAGGCATTTCGAGGTCATCAAAATGGCTTTTCGCTGTCGATAAGAAATTTATATCATCGTGAATAATATCGCCATTAATTACACAAAAATCAAATTTTTGCTCACGGTGCTGTGCGTTCACGTTATTGACGAATGTTTCAAAATAGGTTTTGTAATCGGTTTTGGGTTGCCCAAAATGCCCATCGGATGCAACGACAAAACGAAGTTTTGATTTTTTTGAAGATAAATTTTCGGCAAATGCAGGGATAATACTGCCATCGGCCAGTAGGAAAGTTGCAAATGATATTTGTTTAATAAAGCTTTTACGATTCATGGTCAGAATAAATGGATAGTTTTAATCCATGAAATTGCATCATTTATTTGATTCCTACAAAAAACCGAGCGATTATTTAATGAAAGATAACATTGACTAATCGCTCGGTGATTGAAATGAACTGTTCTGACGAATTTCGCAAGTCTAAATTTTTAATGCGTTAACCTGATATTTTCATCACAAATCAACAAAATCAAACTGATTGATTATCTTTCGGAAAAATCAACAAACCCTAAACATTAATGCAAGAACGCCTTACTTCGCTTGACGTTTTTAGAGGCATGACCATCATGCTGATGACTATCGTAAATAACCCAGGAGATTGGGGAGCGATTTACGCCCCACTCGAACACGCTGAATGGCACGGCTGTACGCCCACCGATTTAGTTTTTCCGTTTTTCTTATTCATTGTTGGTATTTCGACGGTACTTTCTATGCCCGTAAAAAAGTTTGATAAATCGGTTTTAGAAAGAATTATCACTCGTGCTTTACGTATTTTCTTACTCGGTTTGTCGCTCAATTTTTTCTCAAAAATACATCTTGGCTCGCTCGAAGGTATTCCTTTAATGTTTGTTCGTTTAATTTTCACGGCTCTCATAACAATCTTATTATTAGGCGAATACGACCGTAAAAAGCAATTATACGTAGCAATTGGATTATTTACTCT
Organism: Emticicia sp.; assembly: GCA_046291385.1. Lineage (GTDB taxonomy): Bacteria > Bacteroidota > Bacteroidia > Cytophagales > Spirosomataceae > Emticicia. Next base: position 4,097 of record JBKBSS010000053.1, read on the forward strand.
GATGATGATTTTATGTTTTGGCGGCTTTGAAGATTTCGCTTCGGTCAGAATTCCTGGGGTTTTGCAGCGAATAGCCATTGTTTATCTGATTGTCTCAATTATTTACGCCACAACCAATACTACTGTGCAAATTATTATTGGTTTGGTGTGCTTGTTGAGTTATTGGGCTTTGATGGCTCTCGTTGATGTACCAAATGTAGGTGCGGCTAATTTTGAGAAAGGCACAAACCTTGCCGCTTGGCTTGATAATTATTTGTTGTCGGGGCATCTTTGGGCAACCTCTAAAACTTGGGACCCCGAAGGTATTTTAAGCACATTGCCCGCTATCGGAACTGGACTGGCGGGTGTTTTCACAGGGAAATTGCTCACAAACGATTTTCCGAAAAACAAAAAAGCAATTTATCTACTTTCGGCAGGAGTTGTGGGAGTAATGATTGGCATACTTTGGAACGATGTTTTTCCGATAAATAAAGCCTTGTGGACGAGTTCGTATGTGTGTTTTGCCGCAGGAATTGCCCTTTTGGTTCTCGGAGCATTGTATTTTGTGATTGATGTGCTTGAATTTGATGCTTGGACAAAACTATTTGTGATTTTTGGAGTTAATCCAATGTTGGTTTTCTTCTTTTCAGGCATTATACCACGAGTATTGAATATGATAAAAATTGCCCAGCCCGAAAACCTTGAAAATCCTACGGCGGGTTTGGTTGCTTGGCTGTATAGCCATTGGATTGTTCCATTTTTCACCGAACCCAAAAACGCTTCTTTGGCAGGGGCTTTGACGTATTTATTGATTTGGTTTGTGATTTTGATTTGGTTTGATAGGAAGAAGATGATTTTTAAGGTCTGAATGTACAAGAAGTTTCCAACTTGTGCTATGCGTAACAAGTTAGAATCGAAGCTGCGGGCAGCTTTGTGCTATAAACCAGCCCAAAATGCTCATAATCAAAGAAAATTTCCGTAATTTTGTAAAAATACTAAACAGAATATTATTAGACAATGGCAACAAACAGAACATTCACGATGATTAAGCCGCACGCAGTGGCAGCAAATAATATCGGTGGAATTACGGCAATGATTGAAGCAGCAGGTTTCAGAATCGTGGCAATGAAAAAAACACAATTATCAGCCGAACAGGCAGGTAAATTTTACGAAGTACATAAAGAAAGAGGTTTTTATGGCGAATTGTGCGAAATGATGTCTTCTGGGGCAATCGTTCCGATGATTTTAGAAAAAGAAAATGCAGTAGCCGATTTCCGTACTTTGATTGGAGCAACAAATCCAGCGAATGCCGAAGAAGGAACAATTCGCAAGAAATATGCCGTATCAATGGGCGAAAATGCCATTCACGGTTCAGATTCTGACGAAAATGCCGCTATCGAAGGCTCATTTTTCTTCGGAGCTATTGAGCAGTATTAATATTTAGACGATAGTCAATCGACGACGGCCGATAGTTTTCCCTATCGACCGTTGTCTGCTGACTATCGTCTGTTTTAATCTATACCTTCATAAATAATTCCTGCTTTTTGTCTGATTTCATCTAACAGACTTATCAGTTTTACGCTCATCGAAAGTGGCATTTTTTTGCTTTCTTTCGCTCCTTCTCTCAAACAAGCGTTTACTTCTTCAATTTCGAAATTATAACCAAAGGTTTTTCGTGAAAAGTTAAATTTAACAGGTTTTTTATCGGTTTCATAAAGCGTGATGCGTGTGGCCTCCATGAATCGACCTTCGATATGAATGTAACCGTTTTCACCGTAAATCAAGGCTTCGGTGCGGGTGCGTGCTTTGAGCGTACAACTCAAATTGGCGGTTGCTTCGTTTTTATAGCCCAATATAAAACTGGTGGTTTCGTCGATGCCAGTTTCTCCGAAATTGCTAACTGCCTGTATTTCAGAAGGATAACCCAATAAAAGTAAACTCAAATAGGCGGGATAAATGCCAATATCAAGTAAAGCTCCGCCACCGAGACTCGGATTTAATAAACGTTTTTCGGGTAAAAAAGGAGCATTAAAACCAAAATCGGCTTGTACGTTTCGTACTTTTCCGATGTGTCCTTCGGCAATTAAATCCAACGTTTTCTGAATCGCTGGAATAAAGCGAGTCCACATAGCTTCCATCAAAAAAGTGTCATTTTCACGGGCCGATTCTACCATTTTCTGCACCTGCTTTAAGTTCATAGCGAAAGGTTTTTCGCACAAAACAGGCATTTTATGTTTTAAGCACAAAAGGGTGTTTTCGGCGTGCGAGGTATGTGGCGTGGCAATGTAAATGGCATCTAAATCGGGCGTTTGAAAGATGCTCTCGTAAGAATCGTAGAAATAGGGTGCATCGTAACGTTCGGCAAAGTCTTTGGCTCGTTCGAGCGAAGACGAAGACGCAACCGCATGAAGCTGGGCGTTTTTTACAGACTTTAAATCAGTCGCAAATTTTTCAGCAATTTTTCCTACACCAATAACTCCCCACTTGATATTTTTTTTCATCTTAAATAAGTTTCTTTTGAGAGGCTAAATTAGGCAAAAAACGTTTCATCGGATAATTGTTTTTTCGGTGAATGTAGCTTTCCCTATTTCTAAAAATTTGCCAATGAATGGCCAAATCTTGGGCAAATGAATATAAAACCAAGAAGTATGGCACAGTACAAAGAATATAAGTGAGGCACAGATATTTATAAAAATACGACACTGGACACAGTTTAGAAAACACTCCTTTTAAAAGTTACAATTTTATTCTTCTAAGTCTTGTATTGCTATTTCAAGACATATTATTTATTTCTTAGAACTTCCATCTAACAAAAGCTTCCATCGCTTCGTATTCTGCCAAGCCAAGTTTGTTATAAAGTTGAGCCGTTGCACGGTTACGCTCTTCGGCACGTTGCCAAAACTCACGGGCATCCGTTCCTTGGAATACCACACCATCTTTTTGTGATTGATGTTTGAAAATACCCATACGTTTTTGTAAAACTTGGTCGGGCGACATTGGCACTGCCATTTCGATTTCGTGAATATCCCACTCTGCCCAAGCACCACGATATAACCAAACCCAACAATCTTTCATGAAGTTTTTATGTTTGAGCTGTTCGATAGCAGCAAAAATAGCATCCAAACAAACTTTGTGGGTTCCGTGGGGGTCAGCCAAATCGCCTGCGGCATATACTTGGTGAGGCTTAATTGATTCTATCAAGTCAGCAACTACGGCCACATCATCGGCACCGAGTGGTTTTTTCTCAATACGCCCAGTTTCGTAGAAAGGCATATCCATAAAATGCACGTTGTCTTCAGAAATTCCAACAAAACGACACGTTGCTTTCGCTTCACCTCGGCGAATAATTCCTTTTACATATCGCACCGCATCGGTATCAACATCGCTGTCTTTTTTGTTTTTCAAGAACTCTTTCGCATCAGTAAAAAGCTTTTGAGTTTCTTTGTTTTCGATACCAAATTTTTCGTTGAAATCAACTACAAAATCAATAAAACGAATGGCTTCATCATCAGCTACGGCAATATTTCCCGAAGTCTGATAGCTA
>JBKBSS010000053.1:7717-13064 GCA_046291385.1 Emticicia sp.
CGTTCCGTCTGGAATAAAATAGTTTTCTTTAGGAATATCCACATGGTCGAAGAGTTGTTCTTTCATAAATCGAACATAACTCTGCAAAGAGTCGGGTTCCATCGGAAAATACTCATCTAAATTAAAAGAAACTACATTTTTAAAGCTCAAACCTTCTTCACGGTGCATTCGGATTAACTCTGCATAGACCGTTTTGGGCGAAGAACCCGTGGCAAGACCCAAAATACAATTTCGGTTTTGGCGTTGACGTTCTCTGATTAATTCGGCTATTTCGTGAGCCACGGCATTCGATGCTTCCTTCGAATCTTTAAAAATCTTAGTTGGGATTTTTTCGTAAGCAATTGGGTCAGTTGTAATAAGCTGTTGCTCCATTAGTGTCGTAGTTTTTGGTTTTATTCGCTAAAATAAAAATATTTCACAAAGGTAAAAATTATTTGTTTTAGAACATTACAATCGAGCATGAAAGATATAATATTTTATTATAAATTAATTTATTAAAAAATATTTTTTTAATAAATTAACTGCAATGTAAATACCTATTATGCGAATCATCGTGCCGAGATAAAAAAGATTTTGAAAACTAAATCTAATTTGTGTGCAAGTTAAAATCGTAAAATACATTGTAAACAACGTATTTAGGCTTTCAGTCTTGTATCAATCGAACATTTTTTATGGTCATTCCACAAAAAAGCCCTTCCAAAAAATAAGGAAGGGCTAATGTAGGTATAAATCTCTTTATCTGAGAAAAGTTTAGAATCTATCTCTCACTTTTCTACGCAAAAGATGAGCCTTTTTTGCGTAAATACTCGCCGATATTAAAGATTATTCCGTCGAAAACTTCAATATCTTTGTTCCAGTCTTTTACTTGCCAATCTTCGTTTTTTGTAGCTACCGTCACTTTTTTTGATTTTGTTGTTATCCAGATTACTTTTTCTACGCCAAAATTCAATAGTTTTTGGGTTTTGTTAAAAATATAACTGTCAACTTCTAAATCAGGTGCTTCGGCTGCAATATCTACTTCGATGGCTACTCTGGGCGGCACGGTTGCATAATGTTCACCAATCGCTTCAATGGGCAAAACGCTATTTTCAAAAATAAGAATATCGCCTGCCAAATTATTGTATTTATTCAGATGAATTCCTGCTTCACTTGATAAAATAGTGTACGTTTCATCATCTAAAAACTTGTATAAAAGCCTTTGTAAATAGGCAATAATAAACGATTGTAGTGTACTTGAACCCATAATTTCAGCAAAAGTTTTTGTTTCAGCCAGCACATCTTTATATCCTTTGTAATAGATAGGTTTTCCATCCATTACTTCATAGATTAAGTAATCAGGCACTTTTGGGGCTGATTTTCTGACTATCTGTGGTGATTTTGTTACAATCATTTTCTTCTAAATTTTATTAGATTTAAAAAATTTTTCACAAAAAACCTTCAAAAACAAGATTTTCTTAAACCTATTTTTGCTGAAATAACGCTGTTTTCTTACACTCCACCTTTAACAAAAGGTAATTTCGTAACTACGCCTTTTAGCAATTTCTCTCTTATTTTAATATAAACTTCCGTTCCGACTTTGGCAAATGCCGTTGGCACGTGTCCCATCGCAATTCCTTTTTGTAAAGTTGGCGATTGAGTTCCAGAAGTAACTTCTCCGAGTTTGTTTCCTTCGGCATCGCAGATTTCGTAATGACTGCGAGGAATTCCACGGTCAATCATTTCGATACCAACTAATTTACGCTGTAAACCAGCTTCTTTTTGTGCTTTTAGGTTTTCTGAATTAATAAAGTTTTTCGTAAATTTCGTCACCCAACCTAAACCTGCTTCTAGTGGCGAATCGGTATCGTTTAGTTCGTGTCCGTAAAGGCAATAACCCATTTCCATGCGTAATGTATCTCTCGCACCCAAGCCAATCGGCTTGATGTCGAACTCCGCTCCTGCTTCAAAAATGGCATTCCACATTTTTTCGGCGTCTTTATTCCAAACATAAATTTCAAAACCACCCGCACCTGTATAGCCCGTTGCCGAGATAATTACGTCGTCAATTCCTGCCAAAGAACCTGTTTTAAAAGTATAATAATCCATTGCTGATAAATCAATATTTGTCAGTTTTTGAAGCGTTGGCAAAGCCTTCGGCCCTTGCACGGCAAACAAACAAAGTTTATCAGAAATATTTTCGAGTTCTACGCCAAAAGTATTGTTTTGTGTTACCCAATTCCAATCTTTTTCTATGTTTGAGGCATTTACTACTAAATAATAGCGGGACGCCGCCCGTTCGTCTTCATCCCAACGATAAACCAATAAATCATCTACTACGCCACCTTCGTTATTTGGAAAATAAGCATATTGTACTTTTCCATCAAAAAGTGCCGAAACATCATTTGAAACAATGTGCTGCAAAAACTCAGTTGCACGCTCGCCCTTCACCACAAACTCGCCCATGTGCGATACATCAAAAACACCCACGCCATTACGCACACAATTGTGTTCTTCATTATCGGACGAATAACGAACTGGCATCATAAAACCGCCAAAAGGCACCATTTTTCCGCCCAGTTTTTCGTGTAAATCGTTGAGAGGGATTTTCTTATTCTCTGCTTCCATTAAAATTTGATATTTATTGATGAAAAAATATTTTCTTATTCTATTTGCTCAGGAGATTGAAAAAATATGCAATCTCGCTAAAATGACAGATTACAAATCTGTCCTACATTTCTATTCCCCAAAAGCCTCTCTCAAAACTTCCTTATCATCGAAATGGTGTTTTACTCCTTTAATTTCTTGGTAGGTTTCGTGGCCTTTTCCTGCTACCAAAATAATGTCTTCGGGTTTTGCCATTTTTACGGCGGCCAAAATTGCTTCGTGGCGGTCTTCGATGGTTTGGGTTTTCTTGTAATGAATGGCAGGAATGCCTTTTTGCATTTGTTCCAAAATATCCATCGGGTCTTCATTTCTTGGATTATCTGACGTCAGAATTACTTTATCGCTCATTTTACAAGCAATTTCGGCCATAATTGGGCGTTTGGTCGCATCACGGTTTCCGCCACAGCCTACAACTGTTATTATCTGCTGATTGCCTTCACGCAAATCTACAATCGTTTCCAAAACGTTTTTTAGTGCATCGGGCGTATGAGCATAATCTACGATTCCGACGATATTTTTCTTTGAAACTACTTGCTCAAAACGCCCAGCAGGTGGCTGAATATCAGACAATTGCATCAAAATTTCGTCTGAATCTTCGCCGAGTAAAACCGCCGCACCATAAACTCCGAGTAAATTATAAGCATTAAACGAGCCAATAAGTTTAAACCAAACTTCCTTGTTATCAATCTCCATTTGTAGCCCCAAAAGTCCACAAGCCAGCACTTTACCTTTGAAAGTGCCAATGTTTTTGAGCGAATAAGTTTCTTTTCTTGCGGCTGTATTTTGCAGCATAACTTTTCCTACTTTATCATCGGTATTGACTAAAGCAAAAGCCGTTGCGGGTAATTGGTCGAAAAATCCTTTTTTAGCTTTTATATAATTATCGACCGTTCCATGAAAATCAAGGTGGTCGTGGGTTAGATTCGTAAAAATTCCACTTACGAATGATAAACCCGTGATACGCTCCTGCACAACTGCGTGCGAACTTACTTCCATGAAACAATAACTTACACCTTTTTGCACCATTTCGGACAATAATTCATTGACTTTTACCGAGTCGGGCGTTGTGTGCGTTGAAGGAATAATGTCATCATCAATCTGATTTTGTACCGTTGAAAGCAAGCCACAACGATAGCCTAACTTGCGAAAAAGTCTGAAAAGTAGCGTAGCAATCGAAGTTTTGCCGTTTGTGCCTGTTACGCCAACTAATTTTAGTTTTTTAGACGGGTGTTGATAAAAGTTTGCGGCCGCAAAACCCATCGCACGAGCAGAGTTTTCGACTTGAATGTAAGTAATTTCCTCGTTCAAAGATTCGGGCAAGTGTTCGCACAAAATTGCCGAAGCTCCCAATTCAATGGCTTTATCAATAAACTTGTGTCCATCGACTTGCGTACCGCCGATTGCCACAAAAAGGCTGTTTTTTTCTACTTGACGAGAATCAAACACTATTTTATTTATTTCAATATCGGTCTTTCCCGAAACTGCTTGGAGAGAAATTTTATAGAGAATTTCGCTTAATATCATTGCTATTTGTTGTTTATATTAAGTAGCTTTTTGTCGATGTTGAATATTTATGTTGCGAGAATGTCCTGTAAATGAACAATTTGACGCTTCACTTTTTAATTGTCGGCAAGTTATTCAAAAAAACGTTTATCATCAAACGAACTATTTAGGCAGACTTGTGCAAGCGATTGAAGAATACGACGCTTAGATTGCCAACGAAGCCCAAAGAATGACGCTTCATTTGTTGGCGGTGGAAGGGCAAATTTAATTGAAAAGTGAGAATAAAAGCATAAAAATTGGGGCTTCGACTCCGCTCAGCCACCAACTTTTATGCTTTTGATAAATTCTATTTTACATTATCCATTAAGCCAACACTTTCTTCAAAGCATCTAAGAAAATATCAGCTTCTTTGATGGTCATGGCGAGACTTGGTAAAAGTCGCATTGTGTGCGTTCCTGCTACACCCGTAAATATTTTGTGTTCAAAAAGCATCGCATTTCTGATTGGCCCAACTGGCTTTTCAAACTCGATTCCAATCATTAAACCTTGTCCACGCAATTCTTTTATTCCTACCATTCCCTTGAGATTTTCCATGAAATAATCGCCAATATTGGCTGCGTTTTGAATCAATTTTTCTTTTTTAATAATGTCCAAAACTGCATTAGCGGCTGTACACGCCAAATGATTTCCTCCGAAAGTTGTTCCGAGCATTCCATGTTTTGCTTCAAATTTTGGAGAAATCAACACCCCACCAATCGGAAAACCATTACCCATTCCTTTGGCAGTTGTGATAATGTCAGGTTTCACGCCACTGTGCTGAAAAGTGAAGAATTTTCCCGAACGACCATAACCACATTGTACTGAATCATGAATAAAAATCGCCCCCGTTTTATCGCAAGCCTTACGAATGGCTTTCATAAATTCATCGGTAGCAACATTTATTCCGCCCACACCTTGAATTCCTTCAACGATTACGGCACAAGTTTCGTTATCAACTGCTTTTTTTAGAGCTTCTACATCATTGTAAGGTAAAATCTGAACGTGGTCAGCAAAATTGATAGGTGCTTGAATCGACGGATTATCGGTCACGGCAACGGCAGCCGAGGTACGCCCGTGAAAACCTTTCGAGAAGGCAATCACTTTCTTTCTACCATTATAAAAAGATGCGAGTTTCAAGGCATTTTCGTTGGCTTCTGCCCCC
>JBKBSS010000054.1:0-5890 GCA_046291385.1 Emticicia sp.
CTTTCTCATTGGCGGCACTTACATTCCATTTGTGGTGCTATTTACTCCTGCTCAAACTGCTTTTTGGTTTTTCCTCATTCAATGGACTTTAATTGCATTGGGTGTCGTGAAAAAAATCTTTTTTACAGGCCAATTTCGATTACTTTCTACGTTAATTTATATTTTTATTGGTTGTTTGGTATTTTTCTTAGGTGCAAGTTTTTGGAACTTAATGCCCAATAAATCAATTTATTTATTAGTAGCGGGTAGTTTTTTGTATCTGATTGGCACAGTTTTCTATCAAAATCAGAAGATTCCGTACAATCATTTTATTTGGCATTTATTTGTACTTTTTGCAGCCTTTTGCCATTATTTTGCAGTTTTGTTAGCGGTTTAGCTGGTTTCGGTTGCTTCGGCAGTCCGAACACCGAAGCATAACACTCAATTTTTAGCATGGAAATCAATATTTCACCAAAGAAAATCCCCAGCGAAGTCAAAGGCTTTGTGCTTAGCCAATACTTCGGTGATGGTCTTCGGATTACGTTTGGAGTTGTACTTCCGAGCTTGGTTCTTGCTCAATTTGATTTACTTCAAATCGGAGTTTCGTTTTCGTTGGGAGCCGTTTGTGCAAGCATTGCCGACTCACCTGGCCCGATTTCTCACCGCCGAAACGGCATGTTTCTGACCATCGGTTTAGTAACCATCATTTCGCTACTCACAAGTCTGGTTGGACTTTCAGTTTACACACTGGGGGCTTTTGTGGTTGCGTTAAGTTTCTTATGCTCAATGCTTTATGTATATGGCCCAAGAGCGGCATCTATTGGTGTAGCGGCATTATTGGTAATGATTATTGGCATTGACGACGTTCGCCCTGTCAACGAAATTTTGTTTTATTCACTCTATATTTTTCTTGGTGGCATTTGGTACGCTTTGCTGAGTTTATCGGTTTACCAAATCATGCCTTATCGTCTGGCGAGGCTTTCTTTAGCCGAATCTATTTCCGAAGTAGCCACTTTTATGCGAATAAAAGCAGGTTTCTACAAAGAAGAAATGGACTACGACGAAAATTATAAAAAACTAATCGAAGCCCAGATAACGGTCAATGAAAAACTGGATGCCGTAAGAGAACAACTTTTCAAAAACCCAAAAATAGTACAAGAAAACTCGCAGGAAGGAAGGCTTTTGTTGGTAATTTTTGTGGATATGGTTGATTTATACGAACAAATCATATCAACATTTTATAATTACCAAAAACTACACAAACAATTTGACCATACGGGAATTCTGGTCGATTTCGAGCATATTCTTAATCTTTTGTCAGAACAAATTGACGAAATCAGCGAATCGTTGAAAGATGGCAGTAAGCCCGAAGTCAATCTTCTTTTACCTCGAAGACTCAACGCCTTAAAAGTAAAAATTGACACATTCAACGACGATGAAACGATTTCGACAATCGGGCTGCAAGCTTTAAAAAATATTGAGGTAAATATTGAGAATATTTTCAACCGAATTAAAAAAATAAACGGCTATTTCAGAGCAAAAGAACAGAAGATATTATCAAGAAATGATGTTCAGGCTACGGCTTTTACCACAAGTCAAGTCTATGATTTGGATACTTTTATTGATAATCTTAATCTAAAATCTGAGAATTTTAGACACGCTCTAAGAGTTTCGGGTATGATGCTCGTTGGCTTTATCATTGCTCAATCGACCCAACTTTTGCACAGCAACTGGATTCTCCTGACCATCATGGTGATTATGAAACCCGCTTACAGCCTCACCAAAGAACGAAATCTTGACAGGCTTTTCGGCACAATTGGCGGTGCTTTGATTGGAATGCTTATCTTAAATTATGTAACTGATAAATACTGGCTTTTCGGAATTTTATTGATTTGTATGCTCGGCACTTACAGTTTTCAACGAAAAACCTATCTCGTGAGCGTAGTTTTTATGACTCCTTTCATCTTGATTTTGTTTGATTTTCTGGGAATGGGTAGCCGTGCTTTACTCATTGAGCGAGTGTATGATACCGCAATCGGTGGCGGGCTGGCTTTTATCGGCAGTTACGTTTTGCTGCCACACTGGGAGCATAAAAAACTTAAAAATACCTTAATCGAAATGCTGGAAGCCAATTTGGCTTATTATCATCAAGTTTCACAGATGTATTTTGGGGAAGAATACCAACGTGTGCCATATAAAATTGTGCGTAAAGAAGTTTTTGTACGAAGTGCCAATTTAGCTTCTGGAATCCAACGGATGTTTTCCGAACCAAAAAATAAACAATTGAGTATCAAGGAAATACATAAGTTTTCGGTATTAAATCACCTGCTTTCTTCGTATGTGGCTACGCTTGCTTTGTATTCGAGAGAGCATTTTGATACGCTCCCAAACTTTGATAAATTAGAGAAAATTACGACAAACACAGAAATTTTGATGAAAGAAGCCATCAAAATTATTGAAAAAAGTGATTTTGTGGTAAAAGAAAACATTCAACTCTTGAAGGTAAAAAATATGCCGACCGAAGAAACTGACGAAAGTACGATTTTGATTACCGAGCAATTTATGAATATTCAGAAAGTAGCTTACGATATTTGTAAAATTTCGGAACGAATCGAACTTTGAGTTTTTTTAGGCCACCGAGCATCTGATACTAAAAGTTGTGCCTTTACCAAGTTCACTTTTAACATTTACCTTTCCGCCATTAAGCTCGACCAGCTCTTTTACCAACACCAAACCTAAGCCAGTGCCTTGCTCTTGAGATGTGCCTAAAGTTGAGTCATTTTTACCGAGTGTAAACAATGTTTTTAATTTTTCTTCAGCTATTCCGACTCCTTCATCAGTGATTGAAATATCAATAAAAGCACCATCTTTCTGCAAATCAAATACAATATTTTCACCAATATTGGCAAATTTTAGGGCATTTTGTAGCAAATTTCTGATAATGATTCTGAAATGATTTTTATCAAACATTATCTCTGCAATCGGCGATACTTGGTTTTGAATTTTGATTTGCTTGGCTTCTTGCATAAGCAACAACATTGATATTTGTTCTTCAATAATCTCAGAAACATTCACTTTTACTGATTTTGGTTTCATTCCTTCCATCTGTGAAATAGACCAATTCAGTGCGTTATCTAAGATATTTCCTACATCATTGAGTTGAGTATTAAGTCGATTTATTGACTCCGCAAATTCATTTTGGCTCAACGCTCCCCAATTTATCAGCATCATGTAGTTTTTCAGACTTGCAACTGGTGAACGTAAATCGTGCGAAAGTATAGCAAAAAGTTTGTTTTTAGTGGTATTCAATTCGCTCAAAACATCTTTTTGTGCTTGAATTTTGCGTTGATTTCGCTGCAAGTAAAATAAAAAAGTAATAAGCAAAAACAGAATAATCCCAACTCCTATCAAAATAGCTCGTTGCTGTTTTTGTTTTACCTCCAAAAGAGCAATTTCAACTTCTTTTTTTTCAATATCCAGGTCAGCTTTCAGCTTAGTCATCTGCAATTTACTATCTTGAGTTTGGCGTTTATCTTTGAGCCACAATGATACTTCCATAAGATTTTTACTTGCTTGATAAGCTTTTTTATAGGCTTCTTGCTCTAAATAAAGCCCTTCTAAATTTCTGAAAATAAAATATAAATGAAAAGTATCTACTTTGGCTTTGGCTTTTTCGATTGCAAGGCTTTGCAAATATATTTTTTCTGCTTCAGAATAATTTTTCAGTATCGTTTCTAATCGACCAATATCATTCAAATAGACAAACTCACCTTTACTTTTCTTTAGTCTGGGCCTTACAACTACCATTTTTTGTGCAACAACAATGGCTTGAGCATTTTTTTTCTGGACAAGCAATAAACTACAATAATCTAAGCTATTACTAAACCACACATCAATATCATACTTTTGACTTAATTCAATTGCCAAAATATTATATTTTTCGGCTTCGTCAAACTTACGTTGAGAAGAAAAATACAAACTTAAAATTGAATATATATCATCTATAGCTCTCCAATCTTCAGATTTTTTTGCGTAAAATAAGGCTTTATTATAAATTTCAAGAGGATTTCCTATTCGTTGATGCTCAGAAATTATACCTAAAATGTGATAACTTCGGGCAAGATAAAGATAGTAATTTGATTTGTTTGCAACCGCAATACACTTATTAAACCATTCCAATGCCTTAGTTTCATCTTTGCTATAATACATATTCATATACCCAATACCATACATGGCACGAGCAATACCTTTTTGATTATTAGTACTTTTTGATAATTGTAAAGATTGATGGATGTAATAAAATGAAGAATCGGGATAAGTTCGTTCAAATCCCATGCCCAACTCATACAAAAACATACTACGAACAGAATCAGTTTTTGCCAATACAAGGCTCTTTTTTAATGCAGTAATATTCTGTGCTTGCACCAAGAGAGTCGCACAACTAAACAAAACCCATAAACTAAACTTGAATTCCCAATAAACAGACTTTCTCAATATATCAACTATCATTTAACTACTTCTACTAACCAAATTCCCATCAATATGTTTGCGATTAATTTGGGTACGATATTGGTCACCAATCGGAATAGATTGCCCGTTTATAAGAATAATATCATTTTTGGAAATAATAGTGATAGCCGAACGATTGACTAAAAACGAACGATGCACCCGCAGAAATCTATCGCTTTTGAGTTGTTCTTCGATTTTAGTAATTGATAAAATCGGGAGAAAACTTTGTGTGGCGGTTACTATCTGCAAGAAATTCTCTTGGGCTTTCATATAAAGTACCTCTCTGTAAAATATTTGTACATAATTGAAGTTTTCTCGTACAAAAAAGTAAGGTTCAATCTTCGCAATTTCGGGAGGATTTAAAAACCGTGTTCGTACCTTTTCGATACTTTGCAGGAAACGGTCAAGGTCAAGTGGTTTCAATAGAAAATCAACAGGTGAAACTTCATAACAGTCTAAGGCGTAGTCACGGTGAACCGTCACAAAAATTACCATCGGAGCAATACGAAGGCTTTTCACAAATTGAAGACCAGACATACCAGGCATCTCAATATCGCAAATCAATAAATCAATCTCGCCTTCTATGAGCTTGGCATAAGCCTCCATTGCCGAACCGCAAACGTCCACTAAGTTTAGGGACGGATTCATTTGTACAAGCCTAATAATAATTTTCTGCCAATCTTCATTATCATCAATAACTAAGGTATTAATCTTCATCGCAAAAGTTTCTTGTTTTGGGGGTTCAATCTTTGATGTACAATTCTAAGGGTTTCATTTACAAATAAGCACCCTTCATAAACTTGTTTTTTTTAGGCTTGTAAGAACATCTAAGTGTATCTAAATTTGATGACTAAAAAAAGCTGTTTTTCTACAAAAAAACAAAAAAAACACCAAAACTGTACTATAAAGTTTGATATACTCCTGATTTTACATCATAAAAAAATGACAAAAGCTGAACTAAATCAAGAAATTAATAACCGAATTAGAGTAAACTCTGTTGAAATAATTACAATTACGGAAGCGTTGTTTGAAGTTATCAAAAATGAAATAGCCAACGGAAAAAAGATAACATTTAAGGGCTTTGGTACTTTTAAAACCAAGCGACGAGCGGCTAAAAAAGTGCAATTAATCAAACAAAAGCAAACCGTCGATTTGGCAGAACATTTTATCCCTGTGTTCTTACCATCCAAATATTTTCTAAGTAAGTAAAAGAAGTGCTATTGATATAAAACCACCAGTACCCCCTTGTTGAATTCCAAAATAACATTGACTGTGAACCTAAAAATCAAAAAACGCAAATGATGATTATCATTTGCGTTTTTCGTTTGCTATTCATTCAGTATCTGCTCACTTTCCCTCTCCAGATTATCATTTTCTTTCCAATAAACCCGCAAAACCTTGG
>JBKBSS010000054.1:5990-12945 GCA_046291385.1 Emticicia sp.
GATAAATTATCGGTTGGAGATTTTACTTCTACGAAACAATATTCCCCAGAAACATCATCCCACATGAAAAGGTCAGGAAAACCACGTAAATGCTCGACCAAATTTTTCGACATTTCGTGCAGAATTTTTTTCATGGCTTCAAATTCTATCAGCTCAACCGCTTTTCGGGCAATCAACCAGATTTCTTCGAGCCAAACCACAAACGGATTGGCAATACCGAACTTCGATTCGTAACGTTCGCCCATGTAAATTAGTAAATCTTGCACATCGTCAAAACCTTCTAAATGACTGACTATCATATCTTTACGTTTTTCGTAGAAATCGGGCAAATACAAATCAGAAGGCCGACGCTGGAACGGATGATGAAAAGCCACCAAACTTGGGTCGAAGACAATATCCCAAAAAACTAAGCCAAAGATAGCCCGCCAAAGATGATTTTCGGCAAAAACTGCCAGTTTACCTTCTTGATGATAATAATCAACCACGCCCATTTCAACTTGATGCCTAAAATCAATCGAAATCGTAATTGATTCGGCCTGATGCAACCACGAAGTTGTACTTTTCTTAGTTCGCTTCTTGGTATTTAGTTTGTTCAGAAAATCAATCGCATAGAATTTTTCGTCGGCATTTTTGGGGTACTCAATCATTTGCTGACACAACGAAAATGCTTCATCAATATGATTGAGTTTTTGAAGTGTTCGTACTTGTCGCTCTCTCGATGGCACTTGTTCAGTAAGTCGATAAACCAAGATAGCTTCATCCAATAGCTTACTTTTCTCCAAAAAAGTGGCTACTTTTATAATTAATCGCTCGTAAGAAGGTTTTGCAACTTCGCTCAAATCATTGACCGAATCAGCAAAATTCATAAACCAATCATAAATATCAAGGGCTGGTGCAGCATCTTTTAACTGAAAAAACAAATCATTTTGGTCGGTAATCAGCCATTTATCTTCGGCATCTTTTCGGGTAGTAAATCGAGCTACGAGTTTATCATCATCATGGTTTTCAAATTGTACTAAACCCATATCTCGCATCACAAACTCAGTCATATCAAGATAGCGATTTCCGAAAAACAAAAACTTCATAAAGGTAACTTCGTATTCAAAGCAAACTTTGATGATTGGCTCAAAACTATTGAGGGTTTCTGTGATTTGATTTAATTCAAAATCTTGTAAAATAGCTTCTACGAGTGCTTCTTTCTTTAATTTTTTATAGGCTATCTTTTTCTCGGTGAGCAATTTAGAAAATTGCTCTACCAGCTCTTTTGTAGTCCAGACATTGAGCATTTCCTTACTAAACGTTTTATGTTTTTCGGGGTTGAGACTTTCAATAAATTCTCGTTCGAGTAATTCATTCAGCAATGCAGGAATATCGCTTAACTCGCTATAAGACAACTTATTAACTCGAAAAAATAAACCACGTCGATTAGAAAAACGGATAAAAAGACATTGAGCATCTTCGCTCAGGCAATAGTATTTTCGCAAGAAACGCCATTCAGATTCATTCAGAATATGACGGTATTTTTCCTGCACAAAATCCAGTACATAATTGAAGTATTCGAGATAATATTTTGGAGGGAGTTCGTTTTGTAGCACTTTTTTTAATCTACAGTTTTCAGTTTACAGTCTTCAATTTCGATTTTTACCATCATTCGCAGTTTTGCCAACTGCCCACTGAAGACTGTGGACTAAAGACTGCTTTATAACCTAACTTTCAAGCCATCATAAGCCAGTCGAATATTCGGAGGAAGTTCTTTTTCGACTTCGCTGTGCAAACCCATTTTGTGGCTGATATGAGTAAAATAAGTCATATCGGCATTCACTTTTTGGGCAACTTCTATGGCCTCATCAAGCGTAAAATGAGAAATATGTTTTTGGCGTTGTAAAGCTCCCAAAACCAATACTTTTGAGCCATAAGCCTTTTCTAATTCCTGCTCAGAAATATAATTTACGTCAGTAATGTAAGTAAAATCTTGGATTCGGAAACCAAAAACTGGCAAACGATGATGCAGCACTTCAATAGGTGTAAAAACAACATCTTTTATTGAAAACGCTTCGTTATCAATTTCGTGAACATTAATCAATGGCACGCCAGGATATTTTTGTTCATCGAAAGCATAGGCAAACTCTCGTTTGAGTTGAGCCAATACCCTCGGATGCCCAAAAAGGTCTAAATGCTGAATGCCGTGCAGATAATTATAGGGGCGAATATCGTCCAGACCAGCCGTGTGGTCTTTGTGTTCGTGGGTGTAGATGATTCCGTCGATTCTTGGGATACGTTCACGGAGTGCTTGATGACGGAAATCAGGGCCAGTATCAATCACAAAACTTTTATTTTCTACTTCAATCCAAACCGATACTCTGAGTCGTTTATCACGGTAATCCAACGAATTACAAACCTCACACCCACACGTCAGTACGGGAATTCCACCCGAAGTACCTGTTCCGAGAAAAGTTACGTTCATATTTAATGAGTGAATGAGCGAATGAAAGAATGAGTGAATGTAAGGTATTAATTTAATATTCGCTCATTCACTCATTCCGAACGGGCGGCGAACCGCTTCACAATTAGATTTATTCTGTTAGTCCTTTTACAACTTCGACTAATTTATCAAAATTCAGTGGTTTCATCAAAGCATCATTAAAGCCTGCTTCTTTGAAATCAGTTTCTGAATAATTTTTTGCATTGCCTGTGATAGCCACAACAGGAAGATTTGCTTTTGCTTTATCGCTCAGTTCACGAATCGCTTTCACGCACTCCATACCATCCATAATCGGCATATTGATGTCGAGCAACAAGATGTCAAAATCTTCTTTGTCGAGCAATTGCATCACTTGTTCGCCATTCTTAACGGCAGTAATTTCAAAATTCTGGAATTCCAAAATCTTTTTGGCTAAGTTCTGAATCACTGAGCTGTCTTCGGCAATTAATACTCGTTTCATTGGATAATAATATTGTTTTATATAATGGTCTTATAAGAATTCGGTCGTAAATATAGGTAAAGATGATTTTTTATAAAATCAAATTTCGTATTATTTCAAAACTACGCATAATTAGTATCAAAAACGACAAAATTTCAACAAAATTTCTGTTTTCATTTAAAATATTCATAAAATTTTGTGTGCTTTGTGCAAAATTTTAATTTTCATAGCATTGCTTAAATATTGATGAATCGTACAATACCAGCAGGAAAAAAAATATACTTTGCTTCTGATTTTCATTTGGGAGCTCCATCGCACGCCGAAAGCCTTATTCGTGAACGAAGAATCATTGATTGGCTCGAAAGCATCCGCCACGATGCCGAAGTTATATTTCTGGTGGGCGATTTATTCGATTTTTGGTACGAATACAAGCACGTTGTGCCAAAAGGCTTTGTGCGTTTTTTCGGAAAATTGGCTGAATTATCAGATGCAGGTATCGAAATCGTCGTTTTTCTTGGTAATCGTGATATGTGGATGAGCGATTATTTTGAAACCGAACTAAATATTCGTACTATCCGCCGACCGCAGGTTTTTACTTTCAATAACAAAACATTTTATGTTGGTCACGGCGACGGACTCGGTGCTGATGATATTGGTTATAAGCTACTCAAAGTGGTTTTTGAAGGAAAAATTCCAAGATTTTTGTTCGGAAGAATGATGCACCCCAATCTGGGAATGTTGCTCGGACAGATTTGGACAAAAAATAGCTGGAAGAAAAAACGTGAACCCGAAAAATTTAAAGGCGAAGACCGTGAACATTTAGTACAATATTCAAAGCAAATTGAGGCCAAAACTCACCACGACTTTTATGTTTTCGGCCACAGACACACAATGGCCGACTTGGCTATTTCTGCTACGGCTCGCTATATAAACCTCGGTGATTGGATTTGGCACAATAGCTACGCAGTTTTCGATGGCGAAACTATGAAATTATCGACTTATCAATCAAAATAAACATTTTCAAGAAAAAACGGTAGATTTTTTCTTGAAAATGTTTATTTGAAGTATTGACTTGAATGACTTTTTTAAAAAACTTTAACCTGAAAACTTGCTTAATGCTTTTAAGTTGAGTCCGACTGTGGCAATCTTAAAAACGCTACCAGTTTTTTATTGAAACAACTAAGCCAATTTTTGGGCTTGTTTTGAATAATGAACCAATATTTATCTGAAAAAATACTCCATTAAAAGCCAAACAGTTCATAAACTAATACAATTTGTGATAAACTGAGTTTCTTAATTTTTACCGAATAATTCCTTAAAAGTTGGCAATTCTAAATCTTTTTCTGAGACATTAGGATTCTCAATTCCCCAGTCAATATTTAGGTCAGCGTCATTCCAAATAATACCGCCTTCCGAGGCTTTATTGTAGTTATTGGTGCATTTATAAGAGAAAATTGAGTCTTCGAGGGCCGCAAAACCATGAGCAAATCCTTCGGGAATATACACCATATTTTGTAGTGTTGCATCCAAAATAAACCGTTCATATTTACCAAAAGTTGGCGAATCGAGACGGATATCAACCGCAATATCAATAACTTTTCCCGTGACGACTCTCACGAGTTTTCCTTGTGCAAAAGGTGAACTTTGAAAATGAAGCCCACGCAACACTCCAGCTGTAGAAAATGATTGATTATCTTGCACAAATTGAAATGGAATGCCATTTTGAGCAAATAAATCTTCTCTGTAAGATTCAAAGAAATGACCACGGGCGTCGCCAAAAACTCTTGGGTATATTTCAATCAGTCCTTCAATACTTGTTTTTCTAAACTCCATTATTGGGTGATAATTTTAAAATAGGCAAGTTAATCTTTCTATAAACTCCTTAAACAATTAATTTCTTGTAAGGTTTAAGCACACACAAAAGTAGTATATACTAAATAAAATCGTGTAATTTTTCTTATTAAATCGTATTAATTGTAGAAATTTGTCACAAAAAACTTGTAACGAATGACAAAACAGCAGCTTTTCGAGCAAATCACTAAAAAAAACTCTTATTTGTGTGTCGGTCTTGATACCGACATCAAAAAAATACCTTCGCATTTACTCAAGGAAAAAGACCCAATTTTTGAATTTAATCGTCAGATTATAGACGCAACCGCCGAGTTTGCCGTTGCATACAAGCCCAATATTGCTTTCTACGAAGCATTGGGAGCAAAAGGCTGGGAAAGTTTACAACGCACGATTGAATATATTCCGCAAGAATGCTTCACCATTGCCGATGCCAAACGTGGCGATATTGGTAATACATCGGGGCTTTATGCCCGTACATTCTTCGATAAATCTTCGTCGGGGCTTGACTTCGATTCGGTAACGGTTGCCCCCTATATGGGCAGCGATTCGGTGATGCCATTTCTTGAATTTGAAGGAAAATGGGTAATTTTACTCGCTCTTACTTCAAATGCAGGCGGTGATGATTTTCAGCAATTACAAATTTGCAGTCCACAGTCAACAGTCAACAGCCTTCAAGCAGTAACCAACAGCCAATCACAAATAACCAGCCTCTATGAACAAGTAATCTTGACTTCGCAAAAATGGGCAAATAGCGAGCAAATGATGTACGTGGTTGGTGCAACAAAAGCCGATAAACTATTGAAAATTAGAGCATTAGCACCCGAACACTTCTTGCTCGTACCAGGCGTTGGAGCTCAAGGCGGTAGCTTAGAGGAAGTCTCGAAATATGGAATGAACAAACAATGTGGCTTATTAGTAAACTCTTCGAGAGCAATTATTTATGCTTCTTCGGGTGAAAATTTTGCACAAGTTGCGGCAAAGGAAGCACAAACTGTTCAACAAGAAATGGAAAAATATTTGCAAATATATCTTCATTAAACATTCACCCGCAGCGGCGACCGCATTAAACATTCATTATTAAGAAGATGACCGAAGCATTTCTACACTATCTCTGGCAATTTCAGCAATTCGACAAATCGAATTTACAAACAATTTCGAGTGAAAAAATTTCTGTACTAAAAACAGGTATTTTAAACACCGACGCTGGTCCAGATTTTACGAACGCTCGGCTTCAAATCAATAAAATTGAATGGGTGGGAAATGTAGAAATTCATATAAAATCTTCGGATTGGCAACTTCATAAGCACCAACACAACGAAGCTTATAACAATGTAATTCTGCACGTAGTTTGGGAAAATGACCAACCAATTGCTCGACAAGATGGCAGTTTGATTCCGACAATTGAATTGAAATCAATTACTGATATTCAGCTACTTAACAAACACCAATATTTAACTGATAATCAAGCTGTTATCCCGTGCAAAGAACAATTTTCGGAGGTTTCTGATTTATCAAAATTTGCTATCTTAGATAAAGTTTTGGCGAAACGTTTGCAACAAAAAGCACAAATCGTAGAACAGATTTTTGAACAAAACAAAGGCGATTGGGAGGAAACTGCTTACCAACTTTTAGCTCGAAATTTTGGTTTTAAACTCAATTCAGAAACGTTTCTGAGACTTGCTCAAAACCTACCTTTAAAAGTATTACAAAAGCACCGAGATAATCTTACTCAAATCGAAGCTATGCTTTTTGGGCAAGCAGGTTTAACTGATAAAGTCGATGAATATTCAGAAAAATTGAGTCAAGAGTATGATTTTTTTGCAGCAAAATTTTCATTGAAACCTAATCAACTAAGCTCCCACGAATGGAAGTTTTTACGTACCCGACCTGCTAATTTTCCAACAATTCGGATTGCTCAGTTAGCTCGTTTAATTACACAACAACAAAGTTTTTTTTCACTATTTACGCAGACCAACTCAATAGAAGATTTACGAAACGCACTCAAAATTGAGCAATCGGCTTACTGGCAAGAACATTATAATTTTGGGAAAACTGCCAGCAAAAAACTGGTTGGCTTAGGTAAAGATTCTATCAATAATATTCTGATAAATACGGTTATCCCGCTTTTGGCTTGCTATTCAGAAAAAACTGATAATCAAGAACTGATGACAAGATGCGTGAGT
>JBKBSS010000055.1:0-12920 GCA_046291385.1 Emticicia sp.
TTCCCATATCTTCCGTTATTTTGTCTTTTCCATCCTCTCCCGATAATAAATCTTTTACCGCAAATTTTCCGTCTTTTCCTTGAATCAAGAACTTACCTTTATGGTTGTTTGAGCCACCCACAAAAACATCTTCTATACCATCGCCATTTACATCACCCACCGAAAGTGCGGGGCCAAATTGAGAGAGTTTATGTGGTATAAGTTTCTGCACATTAAAGTCGATATAGTCTTCTTCTTGGTGCTTATAATCAATCTTGAGTTGGTCGGTAATATCAGTAAAAAGAGCATTTTCTTTAGCTATTTGCACTTGCGGAAGGGGAGGAGTGGCATTTTTTTCATCAAGTGTCATTACTTGATTGGCTTTCAAATCAGTAAGCGTTTGTGTATAACCATTAGCCCAAGTTACTTTTAGTTGGGTAATTTGTTTGTGTTTTCCCAGACCAAAATGAGCAATCGGCTCAACGGTTGATAAGTATCCTCGGTATGGCGAATGCTCATAGACTTGTTTCTCACCTTTTCCGTATTTTATTTCTACTGAAGCTCCAATTCCTGCAATATTATTTTCGTTTCCGACGAATTTTACTCTTAAATAGTTACTTTCTTCGGGTTTTAGCTGCATCGAATTGTTTTGGTAAACAGATGCCGAATCGTTGATATTATTGACAACGTAGTCGAGGTCACCATCGTTGTCCAAATCGGCGTAGGCCGCCCCGTTGGCCGAAGTTGGCTTCGTAATTCCCCATTGCTGGGTTACATCATCAAACTGAAATGCTCCGTTTTTACCTTTATTTTTATAGGCATAGTTTTGTAGTTTTACCTTCGGAACATACTCAAGTAGCATAGATTTTTCCATCAAAGCATTTACTTCGTTGCGATAAGCCAAAAAATCTTGGTCGGTAATATCTCTCGGAAAACCGTTGGTAATGATAATATCTCGAAAACCATCATTATCGAAGTCCGTCACCATCGGTGTCCAGCTCCAATCGGTTTGTGCTATACCTGACAAGAAGCTAATTTCACTAAAAATTGGCAGACCAGTGGCAGGATTTTTACCTTGATTGAGTTGAAGTGTATTTCGTGGAAATTGATATAAATAATCGAATCGGTCGTTGTTTTGATAAGTTACGTAGCTGTTGGCGGGGGTCATCATTTTCTTACGATAATTGCTTTCGGGCATCATATCTACCGCAATTATATCTACTAAACCATCGTTATTTATATCAGAAATATCATTTCCCATCGCCGAATAAGATGTGTGTCTGAAATATTGTTTGGCTTGGTTTGTAAAAGTTCCGTCGTGATTATTGATATAGAGCAGGTCATTTGTCAAGAAATCATTGGTGATATAAATATCTTTCCAGCCATCTTGGTTAATATCAGTGATATTAATTCCTAAACCATAAGCATCATCAAAAATTCCTGCTTCTTTTGATACATCGGTAAAGTAGGAGTGGTTTTTTGCGTTATCAAAATCATTCCTATAAAGTCTGTCACTGCGTTTTGAGGCTATTATCTTGTCTTTTTCTTGATATTTATTCGGGAAACGGCTATCATCCATTTCATTGACAACTAAATATAAGTCAAGGTCGCCGTCGTTGTCATAATCAAAAAAAGCGGCGTTTGTGGTGTGAGTAGTATCAGCGATGCCGTATTCTGCGGCCATATCTTTGAATTTCGGCACGCCATCTTTATCTATTCCTTGATTTACGTACAGTATATTTGTACGCTGTCCAACAGCCTTGCGTGCTGTGGCACATACATAAATATCCAATAAATTATCGTTGTTTATATCAACCAAAGCCACTCCCGACGACCATCTGCTATGACCGTTTACGCCTGCTTTTTCGGTTACTTCTTCAAACTTTAATTTTTCGCCTTGCTTCGTTTTATTTAAGTAAAGTTTGTTAGTTGTTGTATTTCCTGTGAAATAAATATCTGTTAGGTTATCATTATTAAAATCGCCCATCGCTACACCACCACCATTATAGACATACTCAAAAGTTAAGATATTGAGGGTATCATTTTCTGCAATTCGATTTGAAAAAGTAATACCCGTATCTGCTGATTTGAGGTCAGTGAAGAGTGTTTTTTCTTTACATGAAAAAATAGATAGACTGAGTAAAAAGATGATATAAACAGAAATTCTTTGCATTGGAATATATTAAAACTTGTAGAAACAAAGATAAACTAAAAACGTCATGTAGAAATGAATCCTACATGACGTTTTTAGTATTTACGAGAAAAATACAATTTTGAATTTTAATAATGACGAACCATTTCATCATCAATCATTCAACATTAAATATTAATACCCAGGGTTTTGCTTTAAGATGTCAGCACCAGTTAAGTCGATTTGAGCTTGTGGAATTGGCAAAATAGCGTGTTTAGCTTGATATACTGAGCCACCCAAAGTATTAGGCAAGAATTGGCTTTCGTATTTCAAGTAAGCATTGATAGTTGCAACATCATCTCCCCAACGAACTAAGTCGAAGAAACGGTGACCTTCCATTGCTAACTCCAATTTACGCTCGAAACGAACGGCTGTACGAGCAACATTTTTATCAGTCCAAGCAGCAGCGTAAGGCTTGATAACGTATTTTGCAGCAATTCCACCATCTTGTGTAACAAATGAGGCAGGGTTTGCCGCACGATTACGAATCATGTTTACGTACTCACGTGCTTTTTCTAAGCTACCAATTTCAACCTCACACTCAGCTGCCATTAATAATATGTCAGCAAAACGGATGATTGTTACGTTCAACGCAGTGTAACCTGGAGTCCAAGAGCTATTATCTTGTAAAGAGCCTTTCTCATTTTTATAGTAAGAAAACTTCTTTGGAGAGTACGGACCACCATTTGGTTGGTTACGAATCCAGTCAAAACCTGGATGTTTTTGCCAATCTAAGAACATGATACCACGACGACCAATAGTGTGGTCAATACGAGGGTCAAGTTCACCTGCATCTGGAATAAATGTTGCACTTGATTGAACTCCCATATCAGTTTTCACTGCATTCGCAGGAGTGTTATATGAACCATCTAACAATGGTAAACCATCTTTAGTACGGTATGAGTTTCCTAACTCAAAACTTGGTTGGAAGAATCCACAACAGTTACCGGGACCATTAGGGCCAGTGTTGTAAGGCCAGTTTAAGTCACCATCAGAGTTTGCATTGTTTACACTACCAGTGTTAGCGGCTGCTTGAACTGCGAAGATAGACTCCGAATTGTTATCGTTAGATGCTTTGAATAAATCTGGGAAACTTTGTACTAAAGCAAGTTTTTTACCATTAGTAGTTACACCATTGGCAATTACTGCATCCAAAAGAGTTTTTGCCTCAGCATATTTCTTTTGAGCCATGTAAACTTTTGCTAAATATGAACCTGCTGCCCATTTGTTTACACGACCTGCTTGTCCTT
This sequence comes from Emticicia sp., assembly GCA_046291385.1. Classification (GTDB taxonomy): domain Bacteria; phylum Bacteroidota; class Bacteroidia; order Cytophagales; family Spirosomataceae; genus Emticicia. Next base: position 3,421 of record JBKBSS010000055.1, read on the forward strand.
GTGTTGCTGGCAAGTTATCGTAAGCTGTTTTGAAATCAGCTTCGATTTTTGGCCATAAATCAGCATCATTTTTAACTTTCTCAATTCCACTACCTACGTCAACTGTCTCATCTACATAAGGAGTATTGTTGTAGTTTCTTTTCAAAGAGAAGTAGAAGTGAGCCCTCAAGAATTTCGCTTCAGCTTCGATACGTTTTTTGTCATCGGCTGTTACGTCTGCTTGAGCGTCTTTCAATAAACCCAATACGTTGTTAGCACGAGCTACACCTTCGTATAATCCACGATAGTTATCGTTCATTACACCCTGTGTAGAAAGATACTCAAAACGTTGGATTGGGTTGATGTCAGAAAAGTCACCTGGGTCAGTTCCTTTGTTTGCATCACCACCACGAATACTTCCCCAAACCCAGTTTTGTGGGTGAACCATACGTGTACCATAGCCACTCATTTGTCCGTAAGCCGAAATCAAAGCTCCTTCCAAACCTTTTTTAGTTGTCAACTGGCTCTTTGCAATTGCACCAGTCGGCAGTACTGTAAGGAAATCTTCCTTACATGAGTATCCGATTAGAGTAAGCAAGGATACTGCTAATGTTAATTTACTGAAAAGATATTTTCTCATTTTGATAATGAATTTTTGAGTTAAATGTTTAACTTTTTATTTTTTGGCAGCCAGTTAAATAAACTAAACTAACTGCCAAATGTTTTCAATTAGAATCCTAAATTAAGACCTACTGTAAAACTTTTAGTTAAAGGATAGTTACCCACGTCAATACCGAAGTTTGTATCAGCGTTACCACCAACTTGTGGGTCTAAACCTTGGTACTTAGTGATTGTAAACAAGTTGTTAGTTGAAGCAAATAAGTGAACTCTGCTCAATTTCAATTTGTCTAACATACTTTTAGGTAAGTTATATCCTAAAGAAACATTTTGAAGTCTCAAATACGAACCATTCTCTACATAGAAAGAGCTTGATTGTGTATTTGTACTAAAGTTAGAAGCTGTTTCAAAAATCGGAATAGTTGCACCCGTATTTTGTGGAGTCCAAGATTCTTTCACACGCTCAGAGATAGCTGCTCCAGAGAATGAAGGATAGAAATCTGTGAACCATTTGGATACGTTAAAGATTTTGTTACCGATTGAAGTATAAACATACGCCGATAAGTCAAATCCTTTGTAAGTCAATGTAAAGTTTACACCACCAGTAAATTTAGGGATTGGACTTCCTAAATAAGTACGGTCATTAGCATCAATCTTACCATCACTATTAATATCTTCATAACGGAAACGACCAACACCTTTACCATCTTGAGCTGGAGCTGCATCAACTTCTGATTTAGATTGGAACAAACCTAATACTTTGAAACCATAGAATGATGACAAGCCATAACCCAATTGGTTACGAATAGGATTAATACCACGGAAACCTGGGTCAACGTTAGTCAAATATGTTTGACCTTCAGCAATTGAAGTAATTTCGTTTTTCAAGAAACTACCCGTTACGTTTACTTCGTATCCTAAATCAGTAGTGATTTTGCCACGGTTGATAACTTGGATGTCGATACCTTTATTTACCATTTTACCAATATTTACCGAAGGTGCAGAAGCTTGGAAACCAGCAGTTGCAGTAATTGGTAATTGATATAATAAGTCTTTAGTATCTTTTTGCCATAAGTCAACAATAACGTCTAATTTACCTTTCAAGAATGAACCATCAATACCGATATTCTTAGTGATTGATGTCTCCCATTTAGCATTTGGATTACCGATACGAGTACGGTAGTATCCATCAGCAATGCTTGAATTTGAACCATTGATGTCATAGCCTGAATTATCAACTCTGGCAGCATATAAGCTGTATTGGTTGTTAGGGTCAACGTTATTTGAGTTACCCATTGTACCATAACCACCACGAATTTTCAAGTCTTGTACCCAAGGAAGGTTTTTCATGAAAGATTCAGAAGATACACGCCATGCAGCCGATACCGCAGGGAATACACCATAACGAGCGTTCTCACCAAATCTTGAAGAGCCATCACGACGAATAACACCAGTTACGATATACTTATCATTAAGTGTATAAATTGCTCTACTAAATAATGAGTAAAAATTAACACCTTTAAACAAGTTACTTCCAGGTGGGTTTCTGTTTCCTAAAGTAGTAAGTGTTACATAGTTAACATCTTGTGAGAATGGGTTCAAGCCATTAGCAAACATATTTCTTCCTGCACCAGTATTCAAAGCCTCTTGGCCTGCTAACACTTCGATGTTGTGCTTGCCAAACGCTTTTTTGTAGCTCGCTGTATTTGTGAAAGTCCATCCGAATGAATAACCACCACCTTCTCCATAAGAGAATGCAGAGTTATTTTCAGAGTTTTCATACTGCCAACGTCCGTAGTTCCAGTTATAGAAGTTACCATAGTTACCAGCAACCGAAGAGCGTAATGTTAAGCCAGGAATTACGTCTAATTCAGCGTAAATGTTGCCATTTGCTAAACCGTTGAAGTTACGGTTATTCAATAAACCTTGTTGGTTAGCTACTGGGTTACGTGGGTTGTTGAAACCCTTTGCCGCAGTACCAGCATATCCGCCGAATTCATCATAAACAGGGATGATTGATGGCATACGGAATGCTTGCAAGATGTCGTTTTCGTCAGCAGAGATACCATTACCACCAGCACCACCAGTCTGACCTAATACTTGAAGGTATGTCAACTGGATATTCTCACCGATACGTAAGTTTTTCAAAACGTTAAATTCTGAATTGATACGGAACGCATAACGTTTCAAAGCATTGCTAATCAAGATACCTTTTTGGTCTTGAGCAGAGAAGCCTACATAAAAACGGCTATTTTCACCACCACCACTGAATCCAAGAGAGTGTCTCTGGATTGGAGCTTGACGAGTGATTGCACCATACCAGTCAGTACCAGCTTTGTTAGCTTTGATAACCTGGTAGATAGAACCTGCCGCAGGGTCAACATTATATTTTAGTTTTTCTGCCTCTAAATTTACTGTTCCGATTACACCTGGAGCTCCACCAACACTTATATAATCAGGAATAACTGGAGTTGAGCCTTTACCAAACTGTGGGTGGTCAAAAGCCTCATTCGAGTTTCTTTTAGCGTTCCAAGTCCAAGTAGCAAAGTCAGTTGGGTTCATCATTGCTTGGCCATTTCCTGGGTCAGTAACACCATACATACCATCATAAGTTACATTAAGTTTCTTAGCACCTTTTGTTCCTTTTTTAGTAGTATAAACGATTACACCATTGGCAGCACGAGCACCATAGATTGAAGCCGCAGAAGCATCTTTTAATACAGTAGTTGACTCAATATCGTCAGGGCTTAGGAAGTTAGTCGAACCCACTGGCATACCATCAACAACATAAAGAGGCTCGTTACCACCAAATGCACCAAAACCACGTACACGGATTTGGCTGGCAGTTCCTGGCTGACCGTTAGTTACAACCGTCAAACCCGCTACTCTACCTTGTAATTGTTGCTCAACGTTACCCGATGGAACAGCTGTTAAATCTTTTGATTTTACAGTTGAAATCGCACCAGTTGACTCACGTCTTTTATCAACTGAGTAACCCGTTACAACAACCTCATCAAGACTTGCAGCATCATCTTCCATTGATACGTTGATTGTGCTTTGCCCTGCTAACTTTACTTCTTGAGTTTTGTAACCGATTGAGCTGAATACCAAAGTTCCACCTGAGTTTGGAACATTGATTTTGAAGCCACCGTTTGCATCACTGATTGTACCAGTTGTAGTTCCTTTTACTGTGATACTGGCACCTGGTACGCCATCTCCTTTTGCATCACTTACTTTACCGCTTACGGGTTTTTGAGCAAATGCCACCACAGACATAAGCCATAGTAACCCGCAAAACACAGCTCCCTTAATAGGAACAAAGTAGTTTTGTTTCATAGTTTTGATTAAGTTAAAAAATTAGAAAAAAAATTGATTAAGGTTTTTCCTTATATATACAAAATTACTCGTTAAAGTAAGGTTTGTCTGTTAATAAATACTTGATTAAGTGTACTTGGTACAATCATAAGAAGCCTCTTTCTTTGCTCCAAATATTTCTTGATATCTTTATGTTTTTTTGATGAAGAGGTAGTTAGCTTTTCGATTTAATAGGTATCACCGAAAGAACCATTTTTACATATTGTATCAATATGATGCAATATTAAATATTTTATAGAAAACTACAAAATATTTCTATTTGTAATTTTATTTTTCGTGATAAAAAGAATTCATTACATAAAATATAGAAATATTTATATACTAACAAATATACAAGATTTTAGCTTTCTATTGATTGAATGGGTGTTTTTTTGTTAATAAAAGATATTATAATATTATTTTTTGTCGAAATAGTATTATAAATTGATGTAGAGAAAAGCTGTGTGGATATATGGCGATTTTGAGAAGTTATAGAATTATTTTTTTGAATTTTTTTCGGCAGCAGCTAAAACACGCATGGTATTTCCACCCCAAATCTTCTTAATATCTTTGGCTGAGTAACCACGTCTGAGTAATTCAATCGTTACATTTTTTATTTTACTTACGTCTTCAACACCAATTACATCGCTGCCGCCATCCATATCCATGCCGATTCCTACGTGGTCGATGCCTACGAGTTTTACTACGTGGTCAATGTGATTCACAACGTCTTTCACAGTCGGTACATCGCTTGGATATTTATATTTAATCCGACGAAGTTCGGCATTGAGTTTCTTCTTGTCTTCGGGAGTGGCATCGGCTTTTTGTACTTGCATTCTGATAGTTTTTATCGAAACTGCCACCTCGGCTGAAGGCTTTTTTAGAAAATCTGCCACGAAATTTATTTGAATAACGCCACCTTTTGAGGCCAGCATTTTTATCATGTCATCAGTCATATTTCGTTTTACATCGCACAAAGCACGGCACGAAGAATGCGATGCAAAAACGGGTACTTTGCTCAAACGCATGACATCATAAAAAGCCGAATCGGACAGATGCGATACATCAACTACAATTCCCAAACGATTCATTTCGGCAATGCAGGCTTCACCGAGTTTGCTTATTCCGCCGTGTTCTGCTCCTTGTGGGTCGCCCGACGAATCACTCAAATCGTTATTAAAAGAGTGAGCAAGCGTGATATAGCGTAAACCCAAATCGTAGTATAACTTCAAATTAGACAAATCAGTGCCAACTGGCCAACCGTTTTCCATGCCTATAAATATGCCGAGTTTTCCTTGTTTGTGTGCCGCAAAACCTTCTTTGGCGGTGGTAACTAAACTTACTTTATCGGCATTATTTTTTACGGCTTCGTGTATTTGGGCAAAGATTTTCAAGGCTTTTTCTTTGGCTTCGGCATTGGCTTCGGGTGTGCGTTTTCCTTGCCCTAAATACACCGCAAAAAACATGGCATCCATGCCGCCTTCTTTCATACGAGGAAAATCAATCTGTGTACCGTCTTCGTCATAATTATGTTTTGCACCCACATCAAAGCCTTCTATGTCCATCATATTGATAGGTGCATCGGCGTGCGTATCAACGGTATAGGCTTTCACATGGATTTTATCGGCTTTTTTCAATAAGCGTTTTTCTGCTTTATCTTGGGCGAAACATAAAAAAGGTAGGCAAAAAAGAAATGTGTAAAAGTGTTTCATTGTTTTCTGAGGTTTAGATGAAGTTTTATAGTTATTTATTTCAATTTTCTCCCTTTCCAGACATATTCTCCTTGTTTTTGTGCCACAAGTCCAAAAAACACTACATATAATGGATAAATGACTTGCACGAAAGGAATTAACCAAATTAAAGATTTTTTGCGTAAAAAGCTGATAATAAGGCTTAAAAAAATAAATTCTGCCGAAAATTTCAAGAAAAGAGTTTGCAAAAAGCTTTTTGTAGAAATAAAGTCAAATAGCCAAAAGCCAAAAGTCAAAGGCACAACTAAATTTGCCACGAAAACAAAAACCGCTAAAGCTGTGGTTTGCCAATTATTATAATGCTTCCATTTGCTGGCCCAGCGTTTGCGTTGATTATAAAACGACCGCCACGAAGCATGAGCGTGAGTTTCAACGATTGTGTTTTGGTCTTTCAGAAATTTTACTTTATCGGGGTATTTTGCCGCAATTTTGTGCATCAAAAATTCATCATCGCCCGAAGCCAAATCTTCGTTTCCTGCAAAACCATTTACTTCATAAAATACTGATTTTAAATAAGTTAAGTTTGCCCCATTACACATATTAGGTTTCTGAATAAACATCGCACAAGCTCCCGAACCGACCAAACTCGCAAATTCGATGATTTGAATTTTTTCAAAAAGTAGATAAATTTTCGATAATGTTGGGTGAGCGGAGTCGAACCCAAACGTTACTGCACAACTTACCAAATACGCTCTTGTTTGTGCTTGAAAATTTGCAATATTTTCGAGCCATTTTTCGCCAACTCTACAATCTCCGTCAGTTGTTGTGATTAGTTGTCCATTTGCCAGTTTGATAGAAGAATCAATGGCTCTTTTTTTCGGTGAAGTATTATTAGTTTTTGGAGGTAATTGATTGATAATGAGAGTAATATCTGTTTTTTTTTGAAATTCTTGAACGATTTTTAGCGTATCGTCCGTCGAATCATCATCGGCAATAATTACTTCAAATTTATGTTTTGGGTAAGTCTGTTTTTCTAAATCTTGTAGTAAAAAAAGAATATTTTCGGCTTCATTTCGTACTGGAATGATTACTGAGATTTTTAAGGTTTCAAGGGCATTTTCTGTTAAAGAAGAACTATTATTTGGGTTTCTCAGCCAAATAATAATCAAACTTAAATTTGCTAAAAAATATATTCCAGAAATTATTAATAGACTTGCTGTAAGCATTTTAGGTGTTTTTAGATGTGAGTTTGAGTTGTAAAATAAAGACACTTCCGATAAGAATTGGAAACAGAATATTAACCAACCAAATCATAAAAGTTGCCGACGAGACAGCGGCAATATTTGCCCCAAAAAAGCCAAAATAGTAAATAGAAGTCAATTCTCGGATACTTAAATCACCCAAAGCATTGAGTACTGAAATCAGCGTTTTAGTCAAGAAAATAATTCCAACCCCAACTAAAAGTACCGAAATAGGCAGATTTATCTGAAAAGCTTTAAACATCAACACAAATTGTAACGAAAAAACAAAATATCGGCTGGTGGCAATAACAAAAAGTATTTTCAACTCTGAAAGTTTGTAGTTTTCTAAAACTCCTAAATACTTTTTTAGGTATTCAAAGAATTGATTTTTGGATAAAAACGCATTGATATTCGATAAGTTGAAACTCAAAAAGATTCCGAAAACTAAGCAAATTGTTAGAAATACAACAATAGAAATATGCAAAAATAAAGGACTTGGATTTGCCCAAATGACAAAAAATAGATAAGAAATTGTGCCAAAAAGTAGAGAAACATACATTTGTAGGCTATTTCCGAGTAAAATTGCCCCGATACTTTCCAGCCGTTTATCGGTTTTGAGCATCAATATTTTTCCTGCGTAATCGCCAATCATCATTGGTGTGGCGGTTGAAAAAGTAAGTCCAATCAAAACGCCTTTATAAGCTTCCCAAAAGTTGATTTCTTCTACTTTTGAAGCTAATTTTTGCCATTTCCAAGCCTCAAAAGCCCAATTTACAGGTGTAAGCAGAATAATTATTGTGAGTAAGAATATATTTTTCGGCAAGAATAATAAGCTAAAACTTTGTTGAACTTCGTCGAAATGTTCAATTTTTGATTGAATTAGTCGGTATAATAAGAAAATGACTGTTAAAAAAACAATAGTTTTTATCCACCACAGCACCCGACTTGACGTAAGATTTGAGAATTTTGAGTTAATTTGCATCTATGAATCAAGATAAAATAATTTTAGGCGTTGACCCTGGTACACGTGTGATGGGCTACGGAATTATCTCCGTACAAGGAAGTACTTTAACGCTTATTCAATACGGTGTTATAAAACTTGACAAATATACTTCACACGAAATTAAGTTAAAGAAAATATTTGAGCGAATCACGCAGCTAATCACCGAATACTTACCCGATGAAATGGCTATTGAAGCACCCTTTTATGGTGTAAATGTGCAATCAATGCTAAAATTGGGCAGAGCTCAAGGCGTGGCAATTGCCGCAGCTTTAAATAGAGAAGTGCCAATTGTGGAATATTTGCCCAAAAAAGTAAAGCAGTCGGTTACTGGAAATGGAAACGCCACCAAAGAACAAGTGGCGTATATGTTGGAGCATTTACTAAAAACAAAATTAGAGACCCAGTTTTTGGATGCGACCGACGCACTGGGCGTAGCTGTTTGCCACTATATGCACGGAAAAACGAAAGCATTAACAGGAAATGGCTCAAAGAAAAAAGGTTGGTCAGCTTTTGTGAGCGAGAATCCTGAGCGGATGAAGTAGCCCCACTCCGATAGGGAGGGGAGGAAAGGATTGATGATTAAGGATTAGAGAGTGAAGATTTTTGAATTATGAAAAAATATTTATATCAAAAATCGCTAATCTTCAATCCTTAATTATCTTCATTGCTCAGAATGGAGATTTTTACAAAACCCCCTTCGTACTCGGCAAAGAATTCATTTCATTCAAATTTCGTTTCACTGCCATTTTTATAGACTTGGCAAATCCTTTGAAAATTGCTTCTATTTTATGGTGTTCGTTATCACCTTCGCACTTGATATTCAGATTACATTTTGAAGTATCCGAAAACGATTTGAAGAAATGATAAAACATTTCGGTTGGCATCTCTCCAATTTTTTCACGCTTGAAACTGGCATCCCAAACTAACCACGGACGACCCGAAAAATCAATGGCTACTTGAGCCAGAGCTTCGTCCATAGGTAGCAAGAAACCGTAACGATTTGTGCCTTTTTTATCGCCCAAAGCTTTTAAATACGCTTCGCCGAGTGCCAAAGCTGTATCTTCTATTGTATGATGTTCGTCAATGTGCAAATCACCTTCCACAAAAATCTTTAAATCTGCCCCCGAATGTTTGGCTACTTGGTCGAGCATGTGGTCATAAAAACCGAGTCCAGTATGAATCTCTGATTTTCCAGTTCCATCAAGGTTTAATTCGATTTTTATTTTTGTTTCCTTCGTATTTCGCTCAATAAAAGCAATGCGTTGCGGAAGTTTTAAAAATTCATAAATTTCGTCCCAATCATTACTAATTAACTTTGTCGCTTCTTTTTGCTCAGGAGTGAAGCCTTCAATTAAATTATTAGTCAATCCATCCGTAATAAAAATTGCTTTTGCTCCCAGATTGACAGCCAATTGAACATCAGTTGCTCTATCGCCGAGTACATAAGAATTTTTGAGGTCATATTTTTCAGCATCAAAATATTCTGTCAATAAACCAGTTTCAGGCTTACGAGTGGGCAGATTTTCGTGCGGAAAACTACGGTCGATATAAACGGCTGAGAAATGAATATTTTCATTTTCCATTGTTTTCAACATCTTGTTATGAGCAGGCCAA
>JBKBSS010000056.1:0-12908 GCA_046291385.1 Emticicia sp.
TGGATATGTCCGAGGGTAGTTACACGAATATCGAGTTTATCATCAACTTGGTCTTTGATTTTTTCGGCAATATCAGCAGCGTGTCCTTCTTCGTCACCTTCAGCAACCACTACGATTGATGAAGACTTTGAGCGTGACCAGCCATCTTTTAGCGTACTTACTACTTTTTTAAGCGGTGTGTGCGTTTCAGGAACCATCACGATTTCTGCACCACCACCAATACCCGATTGTATGGCAATATAACCCGAATCACGACCCATTACTTCGATAAAAAACACACGGTCGTGTGAGTCGGCAGTATCTCTAATTTTGTCGATTGCTTCGAGCGAAGTATTTACGGCGGTATCAAAACCAATCGTGTAGTCAGTGCCATAAAGGTCATTGTCGATTGTTCCTGGGCAACCTACCGTCGGAATTTCGTATTCGTTATAAAAAACCTCAGCACCCGTAAAAGTTCCGTTTCCACCGATGGCTACGAGTCCTTCGATTCCTGCATTCATTAGGTTTTCGTAAGCTTTTTTACGGCCTTCGGGGGTCATAAATTCTTTGCTTCTCGCCGATTTGAGCATCGTGCCGCCACGCTGAACTATATTACTTACTGACTGCGAGTTCATCGGAAAAATATCACCCGAAATCATTCCATTATATCCTCTTCTTATGCCGTACACTTCCAAACCATGATATAATGCTCCTCTAACTGCGGCTCTGATGCACGCATTCATGCCAGGTGCATCACCGCCAGAAGTAAAAACTGCTATTCGTTTCATCTTAATATTTTCTTAAATTTACTTAGTATTTTGCCTATTACCATCTTCTCCTCAGCCTTATTACGCTCGGCACAAAAGTAATTAGTTTTCTTTACTTCTCCCAAACTTTCATTGTGAATCATTAACAATATTGTTCGGTGAAAAGGGTTTTTACCAAAATTAAATTCTTTTTTGTGATTATTTTTAGAATTAATTGTATATTATTATTATTTTTTGAATTATATATCATTTCCAAATATAATCGACTGCAAATTTAATCACATCTATAAAAACCAAAAAAAACTATCATAATTGAGTAGTAAATATCCTGAAAAAAAGCAAGTATTTCTAAAAATTAAGCCAGTTTTAAACTTCCTACATTTTATTCTTTCAAAACCACGTATTCTTCCCAAAAGGAACAGTTTTTATAGTTAAATATACTCACATTATTCTAAGATTCCATTTTCTTTAATTTTAATTTCAATGTTTTACTATCACTCAACAAATTAAGGTATTGGTTATCAAACCATTACATATTTTTTTCAGGTTTTTTTAGGTTTTTTTTTTTTGGCATACTATTTGATAATCAATGAGTAATACTGTGACCAATTAGTTACACTAACCCAAAGAGTAAGTATCAAACTTACGATTAATCATCTATAAGAAATGCCAGGGAAAATTTTACCTTTCAAGAATTTCCGTCTGAGAGTCGGAACATTTATGTTGCTACTTTTGAGTGCCTTAAACTCAATCGCACAAAGCGAAAATGTTGGAATCGGCACTACAAAGCCCGATAGTTCAGCATTATTAGACCTTACATCAAAATCAAAAGGCTTACTGATTCCACGCATGACCCTCGTTCAACGAGCAGGCATCAAGAGTCCAGCTACTGGTTTGATGGTTTATCAGATTGACTTCTTTACTGGCTTCTACTTCTTTGATGGAGTTAACTGGCGAAGTTTATATGCTCGAAATTTAGATGGAGCAGCACTCGTTTCTGAGCCAACTGTGGCAGGTGCAAGCAATGAAAATGCTTGGAATATCGGAGGAAATAGTGGTTTGAATGCTAATGTTAATTTTATTGGTACTTTAGATACTACTTCACTGGTTTTTAAAGTAAATAATTATCGTTCGGGTCTAATTGACTATCGCTCTGGTAATACTTATTTTGGCTATAAAGCTGGCTATCAAGGCCAAGGGTTCAATTCAATTGCTATTGGTGCCTATGCCCTGCATAGTTCAAATTTAGGTTTAAATAATATTGCTATTGGTTATCAGTCATTGCTAAATAACAAAACTGGTAGCAACAACATAGCTCTGGGTGCAAATGCTTTGTATGGCAATACTACGGGTTCACAAAATGTTGGCATCGGAACACAAGCTGGACAACGCTCTAAAGGTGACGGCAATATTTTTATTGGTTATAAAGCTGGTGTCAACGAGGTTGGTGATAATAAATTATATATTGATAATAATTTACAAGATGTGCCGCTTATTTTCGGAGATTTTGAAAAAGGATTCGTTGGTATCAATACTCAAAGCCCTAAAAGTGCTTTATCTATTGATAGTAAATCTACGAATCTGAGTGGTTTAGAGTTTAAACAATTGAACAGCAACTCGCCAACAGAAAAATCAAACCTCAAGGTTTTATCGGTTGATAATAACGGTCGTGTGATTTTGGTTAGGGATTCGGTAGGAACAAGTGCTGGTATTCCCGTTTCAACACCAAGTTATTGGTCTTCCAAGGGAAGTTCTATCGAAAATAGCAACGCTGGCGATGTAATTGTCAGTAATCTTCGTTTCAAAAATCTCCGAACAATTTCACCAAGTATCAAATCAAACGGAAAAGTGTTGACAGTTGATGACAATGGCTTGCTTGTTTTGGCTCGTGACTCAGTAGGCTCTTCGGCTCCTTCATATTGGGGATTAAACGCCAATAATCTATCAAATACTAATGCTGGAAAAGTAATTTTGAATGGCTCGATACAATTGGCAAATATCAAAGCCTCAAACACAGCCTTCCGCCCTTTCGGAAAAGTTTTATCGGTTGATGATAATGGAAACCTTATTCTGGTAAGAGATTCGGTGGCTACTGGCAACACAAACATAATTCCCGTTAGTTCACCGCTTTGGAATTCAAGTGGAGTCAATATCAGTAATGCTAATACTGGTTCGGTTTTCATCAATAATACCTTGATTTTATCGAAACTAAGTAGCGATACTTTAGTAACGACAACGGCTCGGAAATTTCTTACGGTTAATAATTCAGGAAGTGTAATTTTGGCAAATGTTGAGCCAACTAATATTGCAGCTCCTGCTCCTGTATCTGATTGGAATTTAGATGCGTCAGGTAATCTTACCAACAAAAATACAGGTGGTGTTTATATCAATAATGGTTTATGGGCAAAAAATGGTTTCCGATTAGAATCGGGTACGCTCGAACTCAATAGTGCCGTAGAAAACACAAGTGGACTACGATTTGGTCAACTAAAAGCCTCAAATACAGCGAGTAGAAACCATGGAAAAGTACTTTCGGTGGATGATAATGGTAATATAATTTTGGTAAAAGATTCGGTTGGCATAAGCGGCACGGCAGTACCATCTCCTTGGACAATCAGTGGTTCTGATATTATTAACTCAAACCTCGGCAAAACTTACATCAATAATGGTTTATCAATAAAAAGTGGTATCAATATCGAATCAGGAAATTTGGTTACTAATGGCTCATTAGTAAACCGTAGTGGATTGGTACTCAATCAATTAAAACTTTCATTTCCTGCTTCAAAACCATCGGGTAAAGTACTTTCGGTTGATGATAACGGAAATGTGATTTTAGTCAGAGACTCTGTTGGTGTAGCAGGTGCGGTTCTAAATACCCCTTCATCGTGGACAGTTTTAGGAGATAATATCAGCAATGCTAATACTGGTTCGGTTTCTATTAATGCCCTGACTCTACCCAAATTAAGTAGTAATAATACACCAACTATCACTACCCAAAAAGTATTATCAATTGATGAAAACGGAAATGTGATTTTAGTAAACACGCCAACACCAACCGTTAGCACAATTCCAACAACAGAGCTTTGGAAATTAAATTCTGCTGGTGCGATTTCAAACAATAATACACAAGGTGTTGTAATTACGACAAACACCGATGGCTCAAGTGGCTTACAATTTACCAACCTAAAATCTTCTTCGTCAGCAGGAAACAGATACGGAAAAGTTCTTTCGGTTGATGATAACGGCAATGTAATTTTGGTTAATGATGGCGTAACCAGTGGTGGTGGCAATAATATTGGTGCAGGTTGGGCAGTTACTGATGGCCGTTTACAAAATTCTAATAATGGTAAAGTAGTAATCGGAACGGGCATCAATTCATTTCCTGGCGATTTTCAGCTTTATGTAAAAGGCGGAATCTTGACCGAAAGAGTAAGAGTTGCCGTAGCAAATTCTGACCGCTGGGCTGATTATGTTTTCCAGAAAGGCTATCAACTAATGTCGCTACGTGATGTTGAAAAGCATATTGATTATTATAAGCACTTACCGAATGTTCCATCGGCTGAACAAATGGCAAAAAGCGGTATGGACGTAATGGAAACAAGTGCCAAATTATTAGAGAAAATCGAAGAACTTACACTTTACATAATCAAGATGAATAAGCAAGTTGAGGCTTTGGAAAGTAAAGTAAATAATCTTGAAAAAGTACAAAAATAAGATATTCATTATTTGTAAAAACACATTAATTTCGAGTCAAATATTTCTTAGTAAAAGAAATATTTGACTCGAAATTAATATATATTACATCAGAAATAATCATTTTCATAAGCATTTAAGTGGTAATTAAAAAAAAACAAACATTTCCTCTTAAAAGCTTTTGCCGTAAATATTAATTGATGGCACAATGATTGCAAAAATATATATAAAAATAATGCAATAATAGGACACAAGTTATATCGCATTAATTTTTATGGGTTAGGGTTTATTTTAAACGCCACGGCACAAGATTGCAGTGGCGTTTTTGTTTTGTTTTAAAACTCCCCTATCTTTACCATTTGTTCTACAATTTTCAATATTTCGATGCAAAAATCAAAATCTATCTCTTATTCACGCACCACAATTACTGAATTAATGATTCCGTCTTACGCCAATTTTGGTGGCAAAATTCACGGTGGAATCCTTCTCTCACTCATGGATAAAGTGGCTTATGCCTGTGCCTCAAAACACGCAGGAGCGTATGTAGTGACGGTTTCGGTTGATGGTGTAAATTTCTTGCAACCCATTGAAGTTGGCGAACTGCTCTCGCTGCACGCATCGGTCAATTATGTGGGTCGTAGCTCAATGGTGATTGGCATCCGAGTAGTTTCTGAAAACGTAAAAACTGGCGAACAAAAGCATACCAATACCTCCTATTTTACGATGGTAGCCAAAGACGATAACGGCAAACCAACCGAAGTACCAATGCTCGAACTCGAAGACAAAGCAGACGTAAGACGCTGCCTCGAAGCCATCAAACGTAAACAATTAAAGGAAGCCTACAAAGATGATTTCGATAACGAAAAATCAAGTATGACCATCGAAAACAACTTACATCTACTTGATAATGAGCGAGTTATTATTAAATAGTTTTATCTGTGGGGCAAATATCCTGTTCGCTCGAAAAGTAGGTAACAACGAGTTAAATTATAAGAAATGATTTCAGATTTCTAACCGCTTCCCGTACTGACCAACAAGTTAAAAACTTATTTTACTTTCAAAATCATGACAAAAACATTTACTATTTTCTTTACACTCTTTCTATTAAATTTTAGTCTTTCTGCACAAAACTTTGATATTGACATCCTAAAAAATATCAATCAAAACCGCAATCAAAACCTTGATAAACCATTAAACGGCATTAGTAAATCGGTTTATCCTTTGAGTGTGGCTTTACCGATTAGTTTGTTGAGTACGGGTCTCATCAAAAAAGATAAAAATCTGCAACGTCAAGGCTTTGCTTCATTGGCTTCGCTGGCTATTTCGATGGGAACGACTTACTCGCTCAAGAAAATAATCAATCGTGACCGCCCATACATTACTTATCCTTCGATTCAACCTTATTATTTAGAAGACGACCCCGCTTTTCCATCAGGACATACGACTGCCGCATTTACAACGGCAACTTCGTTGAGTTTAACTTTCAAAAAATGGTATGTCGTTGTGCCTGCCTACACGTGGGCGGGGGCGGTTGCCTACTCACGCTTGCATTTGGGCGTGCATTATCCGAGCGATATTTTGGCAGGAGCAGCCATTGGAGCAGGTTCGGCTTGGTTGTGCTATGAAGCAAATCGTTGGCTGCAAAGAAAAAAATAAACCTTTCGGGGTCTTGGTCGTTAAATAAGAAAGTCCACGGTCGGCATTCGATAGTCAATAGTGAAACAAAACGCTGTCTATCAGAAGATTATAAATATTTCATCAAAAACATTTTACTGCATTGAAAAAGTCTTGTATCATCATCGGAGCGGGTTTATCGGGTTTGACAGCCGCCCATGAGCTTTTGAAAAATAACTGGGAAGTAACAATTCTCGACAAAGGCCGAGGAGTAGGCGGACGCATGGCAACTCGCCGAGCGGGTGAAGCCCGTTTTGACCACGGAACGCAGTATTTTTCTACAAAAACACCTGATTTTCAAGCTTTTGCTCAAAATATCATTCAGAAAAACATCGCCAAAGAATGGCGTTTGCAGGAAGGAGATAAAACTTTTTCACACGCAAGAGTTATCGGTGTCGATGGAATGAGTACAATTCCGAAATTTTTGGCGGAAGGACTGAATATTAAAACTAACGAAAAAGTAATTAACATTTCGGAAACCGAAAACGGCTGTAAAATAACCACCGAAGCAGAAAATATTTACGAAGCAGATGCTATAATTTGCACCGTTCCTGCTCCGCAAGCCATCGAGTTATTACAGAAAAGCAAAATGGCATTTGCAGAAATTAATATTTTACAAAACATTCATTATCAGCCTTGTATAGCCGTAATGGCGAGCTTGAAAGCCCAAACAAACATTTCAAGTCCAGGTGGAATTACCCTTGAAAATAGCAATGTTTCATGGGTGGCTGATAATTTTCAGAAAGGTATTTCTCCTGTTTTTTCGGCAACCATTCACGCCAATCCAGTTTTTAGTTTGGCACATTTCGATGATGATTTAACACAAATTGGCAATCAACTGCTTTCCGAAATCACCGACTTAATTCCTGTTGATTCAGTAGAAAGTTATCAAGTGCATCGTTGGCGATACAGTTTGGCTTCCGAACGCTATGCTGAGAATTTTTTAATATCAAGTTCTACCAAATTTCCATTGATTTTTGCGGGCGACGGTTTTGGTATTGGAAACATCGAAGGTGCATATATTTCGGGGAAAAGTGCGGCTCAAAGGATTTTGATGTAACTCCTACATTAAAACTGTTTACAAAGCAACAAACTTTACTGTGGACTAACAACTATTGACTGTGGACTTTCTATTAGACATTCTTTTCATTACATTTGATTAAATTCTTTAAATGCTTGAGCCATGTCTAATAGATTTCTCCCTCTGTTATTGCTCTTGTTTGCGGGGCAAAGTTTCGCCAATGCCATCTTGATTCCGATGGATGATAGCCAAAGCAATCATCTGAAAGCCTACGGAATAGCTTACACAACGCTAAAAAATAACACCGAAATCGACTGGTTGCTCAATTATCGAGGAGGCAGTTTTCTGATAAATTTTTCATCGAATACCCAAAAGGAATGTCTTGTTCGTGGCGTTTCATTTGATGTAATTTCGGATGCGGATGTGCAAGCACTCAAGCAACAAATCTCGAATCCTGATGTAAATATGGAAATCATGCGGCTGCACAAAGCGGCTCGCATTGCGGTTTATTCTCCTTCCAAAATTAGCCTTTCTACCTTTGAAGATACAGATGCAGTCTTGTTGGTGCTGAAATATGCCGAAATACCTTTTGAAGTAGTTTATGATGAAGAAATCCTGCGGGGCGACCTTAATAAATATGATTGGCTTCACCTGCATCACGAAGATTTTACGGGGCAATTTGGCCGAAATATGCGTCGAATGAGCTACAAGGATATGAAAGCCCAAGAAGAAATTGCCCAACGCTTTAAGTATAACAAAATTTCGGCACTCAAACTTGATGTTGCCAAAACAATCAAAGCCTATTGCATGGGCGGTGGATTTTTATTTGCGATGTGTTCGGGGGCAGAAACGCTCGATATTGCACTTTCCGCCGAAGGCGTTGATATTGTGAGTAGTCGCTTCGATGGCGATAATGTTGATAATAACGCCCAAGAAAGACTCGATTTTAATAAAACTTTTGCCTTTGAAGACTTTACCCTCTACCTCAACGACGGCGATGGTTACGGCTATAATTCAATGTCGTTTTCCGATATAAATGCCTCAACGGGAAGATTTGATGATGAAAACAATACTTGGTTTAATTTATTTGATTTTTCTGCTAAATGGGATTTTATTCCCGCAATGTTGGTACAAAATCACGAGCATTTGGTTCGAGAATTTATGGGACAAACGACTGCTTTCAATAAAAAAACGGTCAAATCAAGCGTTTTAGTGATGGGAGAAAGCAAGGAATCGAACCGCTATATGTATGGCGAACTGGGGCTTGGTCAATGGGTGTTTTATGGCGGACACGACCCCGAAGGTCGTCGAGGTTTTCACCGAACACCCACTGATTTGAATCTTTTTCCGCACTCGCCAGGTTATCGCCTTATTTTGAATAATGTGCTTTTTCCTTCGGCTAAAAAGAAGAAAAGGAAGACTTGATTTTTTTATTTACCACGGAGGCACAGAAGGCACAGAGTTTCACGGAGAACATTTACAACGATAAAATTTCCTCCCAAATATTCTTTAAAACTGGTATTCCGTTAACGATATTTTTTTGTCTTGTATTCAATACTCGCTCGCCTGGAAAAGTGATTTTCTTAGAATCATTCATCGGAATTGATTGATGATAATCTTCAATCATTCGCTCAACGGCTGCCGAAATAGCCGAATGATTACCCAGTTTCGATACGTCAATGGCAATATAAACCTGCGAAAGTCGATATTCTACTTCTTCTTTACTGATTTCGTGCGTAGAAAGTCCACCCGAAAGCACAGCCGACAGAATATCCAACAAAAGCGAAAGCCCCGCTCCTTTCCAATAGCCAACGGGCATCGAACGCCAAGATTTCAGAATCGCACTGGGGTCGTCCGAGATATTTCCATCGCTATCATAGCCACCCGCAACTGATAATTTTTCGCCTTTCATGGCAGCCAATTCCATCGCCCCAAACGAATACTGCGACATCGCCATATCCAACACAATTGCTTCATTTCCGTAAGGCAAAGCCATCACCAAAGGATTATTGCCGAGTTTGGCATCGGTTGCTCCCCAAGCGGGCATATTGGCAATCGTGTTTGTCCAACCAATAAACACAAAACCTGCTTTGGCAGCTTGCCAACCGTAAGTTCCGCCACGCATCCAATGGTTGGTATTCGATAAACCAACACAACCAATTCCATGTTCTTTGGCCAATTTCATGGCTGTTTCGGTGGCATGAGTGGCATTTAGTGGGCCTGGGCCGAGGTTTCCGTTCCACTGCTCAATTCCGCCAAATTTCGATACTAAACTCGGTTCTGCATCGGGTTTTACAAAGCCACCTTTCAAGTATTTTATAAATCTTGGAAAACGATTTACACCGTGCGTATATATTCCGTCGAGGCTATTGATAGTGAAAACTTCGGCACAGGTCTTTGCTTTGATTATACTTAAACCGTTGCTCAACAAAATACGCTCAAAGGTTGATTGCATGGTTGTTTTTGAAATTATCAATGTTTCGTTTTCGACTGTCATGGTTATCTTTTAGGGTTTTGGTTTGAATAAAAAAATTTCGCAAGGTAAACAAAAATTAAATATTTCTTTTACTGAGCGTGTAAGTAAGTAGAGGGACGATTTACGAATTTTAAAACACTGAATATCAACGGTTTATAAATAATCAAATTGACATTTGCTTTTATCCCAGTATTTACAGTTTTACAAGAAACAATTAAGTACTTAGACAGAAGATATGGGATAAAATACACGAGATAAGTATTTGATAATCAGCACTTTACCAAATAACAAAATACTCGTTTACTTATGTACCAGTACTTAAAAGATTGAAATCTCTCAATCTTGAGTAATATAACAACCATCTGAGCAACCATAAAGCATAAAAAAAGCCTTTCTTTACAGAAAGGCTTTTTTTAATATTATTTGAATGACTATTGCATCTTTTCAACTTGCATGTATCCCAATTCAACTGGTGTGCTACGACCGAAGATTTTCACGCTTACGCTCAATTTCTTCTTGTCTTCATTAATTTCTTCAACTGCACCATCAAAACCACTAAATGGCCCGTCGATTACCTTTACGTTTTCACCTTTGGTAAATGAAAGTGATGGAGAAATATTTTCGCCAATAATTGCTTCTTCTTTCACGCCCAAAATACGATTAATCTCCGACTGACGTAAAGGCTCTGGCGTCATGGATGTACCATTATTACGACCTAAAAAACCAATTACACCTGGCATACTTTTGATTAAGTGAAGCACCTCACCATTATTCAGGTCAGCATTAACGATAATGTATCCTGGAAAGAAATTTTTCTCTCGAGTACGCTTCTTGCCGTTACGAACGTCGGTAATTGTTTCGGTAGGAATCAAAATCGACGGTATTAACTCATCCAACTTGCGTCGGGCTGCTTCGTTTTCGATGTAGGTTTTGATTTTCTTCTCCTGTCCCGAAACTGCCCGCACAACGTACCAATTGATTTCGCTCATTGTATAGGAAATTTATAGGAAACTTAGATTGACTGGTAGAATAAACGCAGACCATTTTCGATTAAAAAATCGATAACACCTACTACTAAAGCAAAAATTAATGATGCTACCAATACAAGTGTTGCACTTGATTGTAGTTCACTCCATTTGGGCCATGTTACCTCTTTGGTTACTTCATCCCAAGAGTTCTTAAAAAATTCTTGCATAATTTTCTTGTTAATAAAATTGCACGGGCACTAAGATTCGAACTCAGATCAAAGGTTTTGGAGACCCGTATGCTACCATTGCACCATGCCCGTGTATGTTTCCCTTTTTGTTTGGGATTGCAAAGATAAGTGTATTTTTTTTCTTTGCAAATTAGAAACGCCAAAATTATGCCAAAAAATTTACGATTTACGATTTACGAATGACGAGTAACGAATCACAACCAAACAATTAAATTATAAATACCTAATTTACAGACATTTACAAATCATTGGTTCATTATTTGTCATTCGTCGCTCTACATTCGTAATTTAACTTAAAATCTTCACAATATGGTTTTTCTTGCCTTTTCCTACTAACAAATATTTGCCTTGCAATAATTGTAGCTCTGAAACTGGCAGTTTTTCGTCGGTGATTTTTACTTTATTGATGCTCACAGCATTGCCTTGCATCGCACGGCGTGCTTCACCTTTTGATGGATAAACTTCGTTGTTGGTCGAAACAGAAATCAAATCTAAAACGCTTGCACAGCCAGCCCATGCTTCTTGTGAGATTTCGGTTTGTGGTACTCCATCAAAAACACTTGTAAAAGTGGCTTCATCCAAACTTTGGAGGGTTTCGAGTGTGCCTTTACCAAATAGTACTTCTGAGGCTTTTACGGCCAAATCGTATTGTTCTTCGCCGTGTACACGAGAAGTTACGTCTTTTGCCAATGCTTTTTGGGCAATTCGCAAATGTGGTGCTTCGGCGTGTTGAGCTTCGATTGATTCGATTTCGTCTTTAGAAAATAATGTAAATACTCTCAATAATTTCGGCACATCTCTATCGTCTTGACCTAACCAAAATTGGTAAAATTGGTAAGGTGAAGTCAGATTGGCATCGAGCCAAATGGTTTCGCCACCTGCAGTTTTACCCATTTTCTGTCCATCGGCCTTTGTCATTAAGGGCGTGGTGAGAGCAAATGCTTTGTGCGTTACGTTTTCATCGTCAGCATCACCAACTATTGAATCAGTGTCCACTGCGGCAATCTCCACTGCGGCTTCTTTTCTACGAATAAGCTCTGTTCCCGTTGTGATATTTCCCCACTGGTCAGAACCTCCCATTTGTAGGCGAACGTTTTTGTTTTTGTATAACCAATAAAAATCGTAGCCTTGAAGCAATTGGTACGAAAACTCGGTGAACGAAATACCCGTTGTCAAACGATTTTTCACGGAATCTTTCGACATCATATAATTTACGGTCAAGTACTTACCTACTTCACGCAAAAATTCTAAGAAACCGATTTCTTTAAACCAATCATAGTTATTGACCATTTCGGCCGAATTTGCACCACAATCAAAGTCCAAAAACTTTACCAGTTGGTTTCTGATGCCGTCTTGATTTGCTTGCAAAATTTCTTCTGATAAAAACTGACGCTCGGCCGATTTTCCCGAAGGGTCGCCGACCATTCCTGTCGCTCCTCCCACGAGTGCATAAGGTTTGTGGCCTGCCAATTGGAAATGTTTTAACAGCATAATCGTTGCTAAATTACCAATATGCAGCGATTTTGCGGTTGGGTCGAAACCAATATACCCAGCCGTCATTTCTTTATTGAGTTGTTCTTCGGTACCAGGCATGGCATCTTGTAACATTCCTCTCCAGCGTAATTCTTCGATAAAATTCATAATATATCACCCGCCGCCCCTGAAGGGGAGCTAAAAAAGTATGTTGTAATCTTTTACCCCCTTTAGGAGTTGGGGTTATTTTTTCTGTTTAGCTTTGTCTTTTTTCGCCCAACGATAATAATCACTAAAATTGAAACTTGCCGACACTTGCAAAGTACGGTTTTGGAAATTCAAGGGAATAACCGACTTATCTTCGAGCGTGTAAGTTTTATTGGTAGTGTTTATCAGTCCGTGAATGTAACGAATATTCAAGCTGAACAAGTGAGCCGCATCAAGCATATCAATACGCACACCGCCCGCAAGACTAAAATCGGTTTTGGCGTAAGGCCCACGTGTTGAACCTGCATTGATGGCATAACCGTATTCTGGGCCAGCCACTAAATGCACATTTTTGGCTATTTCATAACCAAAAATAAATGAACCCGTCACATACTGATAATT
>JBKBSS010000057.1:0-12906 GCA_046291385.1 Emticicia sp.
GCCGCTTCACACAAAAGCATGGTTTCACGAGTTTTATTGGCTACACCACCAAGTGTGTTTCCCGAAGGCGAAGGTCGAATATAGGCGAGCGAATCGTGGGCTAATTCTTCCATGCGGGTTTTATCGCCCATGATGCTGCCTTTGGTTCGTTGACTGGTTGGGTCGATTGCCAAAACTGCAATTTTCTTATTGAGCGAAGTAATATGCTTGCCAAATGCTTCAATAAATGTACTTTTCCCAACTCCTGGCACGCCCGTAATTCCAATTCTGATTGCTTTGCCTGCCCGTGGCAAAATTCCCTCTAATACTTTTTGTGCAATCAATCGGTCGTTTTCTAACTGGCTTTCTATCAGGGTAATAGCTCGGCTCAGTATAATTCGATTTCCAGCCGTGATACCCTCGATATATTCTTCCGCAGTCAGACGTTTTTGCATAAAAAATATTTATTTTGAAATGATTTTTATTACATTTGAAAAACAAAGATATTAAACAAAAAACAATTCCTTTGTCTTTTATTCAAGCCAAGTTTTAAAGAAAACCTATTTTTTAAATAATGAAAATCGTACTCATCGGTGCTACCACAGGAATTGGTCGGTCATTGGCCGAATTTTATGCTTCACAAGGTCACGAAATAGTAATTACAGGTCGCAGAATTGCTCTGTTGGAAGAAATAAAAAGTGCATTTCCAACGAGTAAAATACACGTTTTAGAAATGGATGTAGTGAAAACTGACGAAGCCCGTGCCAAAATGGATGAAGCCGAAAATATGCTTAATGGCATTGATTTGGTAATTATCAATGCGGGAGTTGGTTTTCAGAAAGCAACTTATGAGCAAGAAATGAACACCATTGATATAAATGCTCGTGGTTTTACGGCTTTAGCTCAATGGTCATATAAATATTTTGCCCAAAAAGGAAGCGGACATCTGGTGGGCGTTTCGTCGTTGGCTTCACAGACTGGCAGTGCTTATTCGCCCGAATACCACGCTACGAAGGCATACATGGCCAATTATATGTCGGGACTCCGAATGCGTTCGGCCAAATATTACCCCAACGTTTTTGTGACAGATATTCGTCCAGGTTTTGTTGATACACCAATGACTAAGCAAAATAAAGGTATGTTTTGGGTAGCAACTCCCGAAAAAGCTGCCCAACAGATTGCGGTTGCTATCGCTGCTCGAAAGAAAGTGGCCTACATTACGAAGCGTTATCAAATCATTGCATTTTTATTGAAAATACTGCCTGAATGGCTCATTGCGAGACTTTTTTGATTAAAAGTGTCAAATCAAGAATGAATATATTGCTTAACAATTACTGATATATTTTGTTTTTATTGAAAAAGTCAGATTAACCCTTCTTAAAAAATGAAAACAAATATTTATATTATCGTTCTTTGCTTGTGTTTTTGGTCTTGTCAGAAAAACGAAACAACGCCTTTGTGTCGTCTGACAAAATTTGTAACCGAATATCCAGCCACAAAGTTGATTCATCACGATTTGGTTTCATTGAAAGATAACCGAATTGAGAAAATGTATAGTTATGACCTCCGAAATGGTATTGATACTACGGCTCGGCAGTTAGTGTTTTTTGAGTATAATTCTTTGGGAAAAGTAAGTCGTATTCGTGACGAAACGAGTTTGAACAGAATTATTTTGTTTGATTTTGTGTACGGAACGAAAGAAAATCCTGAAAAAGTGATTCAGAAAGTAAATAATGTGCAGAATAACGAAATATTATTAGAATTTGATAGTAAAAATAGGCCAATCGGTGCAATTAGCTTAAATCTTGTAGGCTTAAATCGTTCGATTGAATACGATGCTAAAGGGAATCCTTTTAGAATTACACGGGCCGATTTTGGCAATCCTGCAACAATCAATGAGCATAGTTTTGATGATAAACGTAATTTTTTTGAGGGAATTCCCGAAATAGGTTTGTATTGGTTGTTGCGTCCGCTTTATAATTTTTTGCCTTACGGAAGTAATAATATTGTCGGTACAAAATTTTATACGATTCAAAATTTAGAATTTAAGGAAGTACCTGACAACCGTACTATCAGAGAAACAAGTTATAATTCTAATGGATTTCCGACAACAATGAATATTATTTTAGAAAATCAAGGAAAGGCAATCAGTAGCACGTCTAAATTTGAATATAACTGTGAATAAACTATTGCTGTTTTTGTAGAAAGGCTTCGGCCACCAGCATATCTTCGGGGGTAGTGATTTTTATATTTTCGTAAGCTCCGTCAATGAGCGTTACTTTTTCACCCATAAACTCCAAGACGCTTGCACAATCGGTAAAAAAAGGTTGTTCATCAACTTCAAAGGCTTGTTTCATTAAACTAACTTGAAACGTTTGTGGCGTTTGAACAAGTTTGAGTTTTGTACGGTCAAGGGCAATGCTTTCTCCATTTTCGTCCACTTGTCTGACCGAATCTTTCACCCAAACGCTCGTTACGGCAGTGCCTTTTTCGGAGGCAACTTTATAAGATTTTTGTATTATTTCAAGATTCACCAAAGGTCTAACTCCGTCATGCACCGCCACCAATCCATCGGTTTTGATTGTAGCCAGACCATTCTTAACTGACTGAAAGCGTGAAGCTCCACCCACAGTTAATGTAATTGATTTGCTGAAAGATTGAATAATTTTGTTTGAAGCCGTAATTTCATTCCAATAGTCAATGTCATTTTTTGGCAAAACAACAATTACTTGAATATCAGGTATTTGTAGAAATTTTTCGACTGTATGGATTAAAATTGGCTTGCCATTGAGCGGAAGAAATTGCTTCGGAATCTCACTTTTCATTCGACTGCCACTTCCACCAGCAACAATTATTGCGTAGATATTTACCCCCCAAACACCTCTGACCCCTAAAGGGGAACTTATGTTTTTATTATTCATTTTTTTATTTCAGTTCTCCTTTGGGGGTTAGGGGGGGCGATGTTTTAGATTATCAACATTACATCACCATAAGTGAAGAATTTGTATTTTTCTTTGATAGCTTCGTGGTAGGCTTGCATCACGAGTTCGTGTCCACCAAATGCACAGGCAGTCATCAACAAAATTGATTCGGGCAAGTGTAAATTGGTAAGCAGAGCATTCGTGATTTTAAACTCGAAAGGTGGGAAGATAAATTTATCAGTCCAACCGTTGTTTACAGGCTTTAAATGATTGCTTGCCGAAACCGAAGATTCAATGGCTTTCATAGCGGTTGTGCCAATCGCACAAATTCTGCCTTCTTTGTCGATTGAATTATTAACAAGTTTACAGGTTTCTTCGGGAATAAAGAAATTTTCCGAATCTGTCTTGTGCTTTGTCAAGTCTTCCACATCAACTTGGCGGAAAGTTCCGATACCAATATGAAGCGTAATTGGACAAAAAGTTGCACCTTTTAATTCTAAGCGTCGTTGAACATTACGAGTAAAGTGCATTCCAGCCGTTGGAGCTGCTACTGCACCTTCGTTTTCAGCAAAAATTGTCTGATAACGCTCTCTATCTTCTTCCGTTACTGGACGTTTGATGATGTCAATCGGAAGTGGAGTTTCGCCCAATTCGTGAACTGTTTTCATCATTTCTTCGTGCGAGCCATCAAACAAAAATCTGATAGTACGACCACGAGAAGTTGTATTGTCAATTACTTCCGCAACTAAATCGCTATCGCCAAAATATAGTTTATTACCTACACGAATTTTGCGGGCAGGGTCAACCAAAACATCCCACAAACGCATTTCACGGTTCAATTCACGAAGCAAAAAAACTTCGATTTTAGCACCAGTTTTTTCTTTTGAACCATAAAGGCGGGCAGGAAATACCTTAGTATTATTTACAACCATCGTATCGTTTTCGCCAAAATAATCAACGATGTCCTTAAACATTTTGTGTTCGATTTTTTTGGTTTTGCGATTCACCACAATCATACGGCTACTGTCACGTTGGTCGTATGGGTGCATGGCGATAAGACTATGCGGAAGGTCAAGTTTAAATTCTGAAAGTTTCATTGTTATTTTATTCCCAACTCTGATTTTTACAGAGGTATTGTTAGATTTCGTTCATGTATTGGGGTGATTTTTATCTGACATGAAGAAATTTAGGCGAAGAAAAATTGCTTAACCTAAGTACGTATGGCTACAAAGGTACGAAATCGACATAGGGGCTGTCAAGTGTTTTAATATAAATGTTTTATAATAATTATCAAAATATTGAATAAAAAAAGTGAGACAGACTTTTTGTGTCTCACTTTTTTATAAAATAACATACTTTAAACGCTGATTTTTCCTTTTAGAAATAATTTCCCTTTTCCTGCCATTAAAACTCGGTCGTCGGCAAGTTTGCATTTAAGGTATCCTTTTCGACTGGAAATTTGCTCGGCAATTAAATCGGTTTTGCCCAATATTTTTGCCCAATACGGCACTAATTTAGTATGTGCCGAACCTGTTACTGGGTCTTCGTTTACGCCAACACTTGGCCCAAAGAAGCGAGAAACGAAATCAATTTTCTTAGATTTTCCTTTGGCTGTAATAATAATTCCTCTGGCTTGGATGTTTTTTAATGCTCCAAAATCAGGTTTTATGTCTTCAATATCTTTCTGTGAGGCATAAATCAATAGATAATCATCGGCTGCCCGATAAATTTCCGTCGGTTTTTTGCCAATGCTTTCAATCAGTCCTTTGGGTGCTTCGGTAGCGTGAGTTTCTTGTGCGGGAAAATCGAGTTCAAGCCATTTACCTTCTTTTTTAACTTTTAAAATTCCACTTTTCGAGCCAAATAGAATGGTGTCATTGTGGTATTTCAACACATTAAAAATAACGAACGAAGTGGCCAAAGTAGCATGGCCGCAAAGATTCACTTCAACAGTCGGTGTAAACCAACGAATATCAAAGCCTGTTTCGTTTGGAACAAAAAACGCAGTTTCAGAAAGGTTATTTTCAAAGGCAATTTTTTGCATTAAATCGTCAGAAAGCCACGTATTTAACGGAACAACAGCCGCTGGATTTCCACCAAAAAGTTTATCAGTGAAGGCATCTACTTGATAGATAGATAATTGCATAGGTGTTAATGAAGTTCTGTAAATTTAATTTTTCTCAGCAATTAAGTTTTGTTTCGTCAGGAAAAGCATCAAGAAAATGACGCTGAATAGATAAATGATATTTCGAGAATCAATCAGACCTCGACCGAGTGCTTCGTAATGATAGCCCAAACTTAAAAAACTGATATAAAATTGAGTAGTTCCACTAAAAACATTGGCGAGTTGCTGAATTCCGTCATACAAAACATAACACAAAACTGCTCCAACTACAAACGCAACTATCTGATTATCAGTCATTGACGAAGCCCATAAACCGATGCTTGCAAAAGTAGCACCGAGTAAAAGTAAGCCGACATAAGAGCCAATAACAGCCGCCGAGTCAATATTTCCTTTCGGGCTACCCAACTGATAAACCGAGTAATAATAAAGTAAAGTTGGTAAAACAGCGATAAAAATCAGTAGAAAAGTAGCGAGAAATTTTCCGATGATTATCTGCCATTCACTCAAAGGTTTGGTAAATAATAACTCAATTGTACCGCTTTTATATTCTTCCGAAAGCGAACGCATTGTGATGGCTGGAATCAGAAAAACAAAAATGAATGGCGAAAGTTGAAAGAAATTATTTAAATCAGCATAGCCATAGTCAAGTATATTCGAGTCGAAAAACCATGTGAATAAGCCAACAATTACTAAAAATACCCCAATAACAATGTAGGCAACTAATGAATTGAGAAAGCTATTGAGTTCTTTACGAAATATTGAGAGCATTTTTAAGATTTCTGTTAAAATGTTGAATTTGATTTTAGCAAAATTAAAAATCAAGTTTAGGTTTAGAATTTTTAATAATTGCCGAAACAATTAACGAAAAAACGAAGCCGAAGAATATATAACCAATAATTGAGAACAAGAAGGTAAGTCCAGGTGTAGCGAAACGAGTAGCAATTTCCATTGCTTGGTCGATTTGTTCAGAAGATAATCCCTGTTGTTCTAATTGTTCAACTTGTAATTCACGCATTTGTTGAATAATTGTTGTGTCAATAAAAGTAATATAGATATAATTGAACATTGATGCAATTATGGCACAAACTGCACTCATTAGGGTTCCTAAACCTAAGCCTTCACTAAAACCGATGAAATTATTATTCGTCAATTTGAATTCTCTTAGTGACATCACGATTCCCAAAAGCAATAGGATGAATGGTATCCACGATAAGGCAGGAGTTTTGAACAAACCAGAAATATACAATACTACCGTATATACAATAATCATAATTGCACTGACGATACCCCATTTAAGGGCAATTCGAGCGGTTGATGGTTTTTCCATTTTTAGTTTAGAGTTAGGTAATTTAATGAGTAAATCTAATGAAAAATCTACGAAATAGTAAATGTATGTCGGCGAAATATTACCGAGATAATCGTAATTCCAACAATACAAAGCTGTTTTTTGACGATTTCATCGAGCAGAACATAGCCTGCCGACGGAATTTCTTGTGCTTGTTTCAATAATAATTCGTATTCTTGAACACCAAAATCTTTGATGTGAATATCCTTGATTTTTTCAATGCCTTTAATATTTTCTTGTACCCAAAGCATAATTGCGTGGTTGTTTCCGAAAGGTTTATCAAAAAACGCAACAAAAATAAAAAACACCAAACCCGTGATAATGGCCGCCACCAAATTTGTCATAAAACCTACCGAAAAGCCCTCTGTAAAGCTCAAAACCCCTAAATTATTGGCACGATAAACCCAAGTTGCCACAATCACGAAAATAATGTTGATACCAAATGCTGGCAATTTATATCTTCCAAACGGACTTTTTTCTAAGCCATAATACTGAATGAGTGCCACCGCAATGCAAACAAGTGCCGCAAGCGACCCATAAGTTAAGGCATATCTGAGAATTTTATTTTTAAGCATTTTTGGTTATTTGTTGATGAAAACTTTGCCTTTATTGATTACGGCCTTCACTTTTCCAGTTAATTTTTTATCAATAAATGGCGAATTCTTTGATTTTGATTGAATATTTTTCGACTCATAAAGCCATTCTTGACTTGGGTCGAAAATACTTAAATTAGCTGTATTTCCTTCTTTAATCGAAACGTCTTGCAAGCGTAATAATCTACGTGGAGTGGCGGTTAATTTTTCAATAATTTTATCAATCGAAAGATTACTGTACGTATTTGCGACCGAAAATGTAGTTTCAAGTCCAATTACGCCAAAATCAGCCATATCAAACTCAAGATTTTTTGATTCTTCGTCTTGCGGATTGTGGTCAGAAACAAGCACGTCAATTGTTCCGTCTTCCAGCCCTTGCTGCAAAGCCTCAATATCTTCTTGACTTCTGAAAGGTGGATTTACTTTTAAATTCGTATCAAAATCTCTCAAATCCGCATCGGTGAAAGCCAGTTGATGTGCCGCAATATCACAACTTACTGGAAGCCCTTTTGCTTTTGCTTGACGAATTAACTCAACGCCATTTTTTGTAGAAATTGTTGAGAAATGCAGACAACTGTTATTTTTTGGAGCGAAATTTTCTCCTAAATAATATTCTAATAATTTTAAATCACGCATCAACATCAATTCCTCGGCTGTTGATGGAATACCTTTCATACCGAGAAGTGTACTTTCGATTCCCTCGTGCATTTGCCCAAAAATCGTCATTGAAGGTTCTTCGGGGCGGTTCATCAACAAAGCATCAATAGGAGCGAGGTACTGCAATGTCTTCAACAAAATATCAGCATTCCAAAGCGTATGGTCGCCATCGGTGAAAGCTATTGCACCTGCTTGGTGCAAATCAAGCATTTCGGTAAAATCTTTTCCTTCACAGTTTTTGGTAACAGCCCCAGTCGGATAAATATTGATGAGCTGCGAAAGGGCAAAGTTTTTTACGTAAGCAATTGCTTCTTTGGTCTGAACAACGGGTTTTGTATTCGGTAAAGTTACGATTTCAGTAAATCCACCAGTCATTGCCGCCGCCGAAAGCGAATTCAAATCCTCTTTCGATTCATAACCTGGGTCTTTTGGTGAAACCCTCATATCAATCCAACCTGCCGAAACATGGAGGTTTTCACCGATAATAGTTTGGTCAGCAGGGTTTTCTATACCATTGGCAATTTGTTGAATAATGCCATTTTCTATCAGAATATCTTTTGTTTGTCCATTAAATTCGGACGAACTATCAATGATTTTTACTGATTTTAATAAAATTCTCATTAGTTTATCTGGTAAATTGGCTTACATTGGCAGGGTTTTAAACCTTTCCAACGTTGATACTTTCATTTACGTATGAATGTAAATATATAATCTTTGTTCAAAAATCAAAAAAAATGCCCTGATGAGGGCATTTAATTCTGTATTATATGATTTTGTGTTTCATGGCTTAGATGATATTCTGATAAGCCTCCGAATCCATCAATGCTTCAACTTCTGCGAGGTTAGCTACTTCAATTTTTACCATCCAACCTTCGCCGTAAGGGTCAGAGTTTACCAATTCTGGTGAGTTGGCAAGTGCTGAATTCACCTCAAGGACTTTTCCTGCTACTGGCAAAAATAAGTCAGAAACAGTTTTTACTGCTTCAACCGTACCGAAAATATCGTTTGCCGCAAAAGTTTGTCCAACCGTTTCGATTTCTACAAATACGATGTCACCCAATTCGCTTTGAGCAAAATCCGTAACTCCGATTACCGCAATGTTTCCTTCGGTAATTCTCAACCATTCGTGTTCGCTTGTATAGCGTAAGTCAGCTGGAAAATTCATTATTGATGAAAGTTTTAAATTTTGACTGCAAGTTACAGTAAATGTTGGAAAACTGAAAAAATGTAGCTTAAAAGTTTTTGGTTCTTCTATTGTTTTTTCGTCAAACCAATATTAAATAATAACGCTGGCAGGGTTCAACAACCCTGCCAGCGTTTTAAGCGTAATCCAAACCTTTGGTTATTCCGAAAGACTAAATCTTACGTTCAAACCACCAGTTGTGGTGGTACGTGGGAAAGAGAAATTGGTTACAAACGGACGGTTTACCAAGTGGTCAATGTAAAAATTCATTAAGATTCTTTTATTGATTTGGTAAGAAATGCGTGGCCCCAACTGGAAATTATAGTTTCCTTGCGTTGGCTGTGGGTCGCCATCGAGTCTTCTCTGAATTCCCTTAATGTCTCTTAGCGTAAGATTAAATTGCAAGTTTAAATCATTTTTGAGTGTAATAACTGCTCCATCTCGGCCTCTAAATGGCAATTTTACACCATTTTTCTTGAAGCCGAAGTTAAATACAAAATCATCGCTCGAATATTCGGCAATTTGTGAATTTGATAGATTTAACGATGCTCTACGCTCCTTATTATATTCAAATTTACCCGAAATCTTACTTTTTGTTACAAACTGAATACCAATAAACGGAGCAAATTTTTCGTCAATCGTAATCGTACTCATCACAAATACTGGAATAAACTGTCCCAATGAATTCAGCACATCAGTCGAAGGCAGCGGATAACCTTTTTGTGCTAAATTGATGGCAATATCGGTTTTATTATACTCCAACGAAGATGTGAAATTACCAACATTGAAGTTGGATGTATAACTATGATTAATTGTGATTGAGCTGAAAATACGCTTAAATGGCTCTAAATTTGCCAAACCACTGTAATCAATTCGCCAGTTTGGTAGCGGTAAATTGATTCTTCGATTATTTGGATTGAAAGGGTTAAAGCCAATTTTTGCTCGTTCGCCCTTGCCACTGTAAGCAGCAAAAAAGGCTGGAATCAGTACATCTTGTGAGTTTTTATTGTAATATTCTTTACCCGATGCAAGCTGATTTTCAACAATCTGGTTACGGTATTTTAACATATTATCAAAAACATCATATTGATAACTCCTGATAGTATCCTGACCAACAATTTTTTGACTTTGGTTCATTCTTTTAAAGGCTGTACGGAATCCCCAAAACGACATGCCATAATTTCCGTTACGAACTTGGCTTTTTGGACTATAACCACCGCTGCTATCAGCCGTATAATACTCTTGGTAAGTATCGCCACGACTCATGTTGCCACTAATCTGAATCCTCAAATCCTTGCTTGGCTCGATGGTAGTACGATAACTAAACTTTACTTGTCGAGTTTGCGTAAATGGCTGGGTTTGTACGGTTGTCTTTGAAAGCCAACCATTTCGCTCGGCAATTTTCTGAAAACTTTTGTTTTCTAAATTATCGGGGTTTTTAAATTGCTTACCCAATACAAAATTCAAGGCATCGTTATTATTGAATTCCGAATCTAATCCAAAGAATCGAGGGGTTGGCATAAAACCTGGTAAAATTGAAGTTTCGGTGATTGAGTAATCGTAGTCAATTCCACGAACACTCATGAGCAAGCGAGTAAAGGTTTTGGCCAAATTACTGGTCGAAACTTCGATGTTTTCATCGTCACCAGGGTTACGAGTAAAACGTTTTTTTACTGGATTGGGACTATTGGCAAATCGAAGATATTTTGCTTTGTTGTATAGTTTTACAAAGTCAATTTTACCTCTTACGCCTCTATCTCGGCCGTTACGAATGGTATTACCAAACGGAATATTAAACTCGTCAAGGATATTTAACGAAACTGCTTGATAATTGAATTGATTGTTATATTTGGCATCGGCCGTCATCCAATCGAGCAAGAAAAATTTATCAAGTGGCAAACGATACGTGAAACGCATTTCTTGACTGAAACTCTTAGCACGACCGAGTCTTTTCAAATTAGTGAGGAGTGAGTCAGTTTTTTGCTTTGTGTTCAAATCTCCTTGTGGCTCGTCAATCAAGGCATTCATTGAAGCCGAGTAGTTTAATAAAATACTTTTTGTCAAATTCCATTGCAAATCGTACATTCTGTTCATCAAGAAATATTTCTCAAACATCGGAATAATACCATTTGTCGTCAAATCAGAATTTCTTAATTGCGTTTTGGCAAAACTTCTATCAAAATCTGTTCTGAAAGCCATTACCGTTGGTAAAGGCGAGAAATTGAGGTCTTTTAGCCAATAAAGCAATGGACGGTCAAGCGATTTTTTGTTCTTGAAAGGTTCCCAATTGATTTGTTTGGGCTGAAATTGGTAAGTAAAACCACCTTTATATTGATTAAGTGCATATTCATCAATCAAGATATTGCTTCTACTAACATTGTTTTGGGCGTACGTAAACGTAAAATTTTCGATGTCGTAGAAATGTGATTTCGCTCCTTCTTTGGTTTTTATTTTACGCACATTCGAGAAATTAAAGCCTCGGCGGGTATTATCATCAACTACCAGTCGGCGGTATTTTTCTCGCTCTACATCGCTCGTAATATTGGCCAATGCAATTTCCAAAGGCATATCAGGGTCGAGCGGATTGAAGTGTGGTTTTACGGTTTGTTTATCGAAATTGATGAAAAACGGTATTTTCAAACCCCATTTTTCGGGCATTAATTTATCAAGTTCTATATTTGACGCAATGCCAATTCCTGTTCCGTTATCTCTTGCTCTTTCAGAAATTCTATCTTGAACACCACCAAAGCCAAATCCTTTATAGTTTCCATTGACAGTTACCGTAGCTAAATCTGCCAATTTGATATTTGCTGCTAATAGTGCGGCATCTCCCGAATTTTGGTCGAAACCAAAAGCTCGGAGTTCGTTCATCCAAACCAAAAAAGTATTAGCCGATTCATCCTCTGATTTAGGATTTCGGACTCCCAGCATGATGGTTAGAACCGTACTTAAATCGGGATTTCCTAAAACTGAAATCTTAAATTTATTATCTTCGGTTGGTTTTGAATATAGTACAGATAAATTTTTTGCTACTCGATTTCGTTCTCCTTTCAAGGCAACGAGTTCTTGTAAAGCAACATCAATCGCATTTTCATCTGGCCAAATATCAGTTTCGTTGATTGCTCCTTTACGGGTCATTTTAAGTTGTGGAATTTCAATTTCGTAGTAATTTTCGATTAAATCCGTTCCAATTCTTATAAATGCTCCACCCACTTCTTTCTCAGTATCGTTTTCGTTTTCGGCGTGAATAAATAGGCGTAAACGCTTATAATTAAGCATATCCACACGAGTATTTTTGAAAACCGCTCTTGAATCTCCATCACGAAGATTGGTTACGCCAAGCGAAATAGATTGTTCATTAAACTTAATATTAAATTGTTGCTGCGTTACATCTTGGTCGCGAATAAAACCTGGAGGAACTACGTAAGGCGTTTTTCCGTCTTTCACATTACAATTTTGTCCATCATCAGAGCAACCATTTTCTTCGATACTTACCACACCAACTTTAAATTTAGCGTCATAAGGTTCAGGAACTTCGGTTAAACCAGCATTACTTAAATTTTTATCATAAGTACGATAACTGTTCGATTCGAGTTGAAGCGATGCAAAACGCAAAACAACAGGTTCTTCAAAATCAGTCAAAACTGTACGCATAAAACGGATTGATTTGAAGCCATTAATGTCGCCATATTTACGAGTAAATTGCTTTACTGGAACTCGGAAAAGATACCAAGTTGCTTCTGTGCCAGGAACTGTCACTTTATCAACAATAAAACCTTGTCCAACATCCATTTTAGCTGGGCGGAGGTCAATTTCATATTCGTAGAAATTTTCTACATCATTTACGGTATTATCGGCGTTAATATCCTCCTTATCAGGTGTTACCGAATTGGCGGGTGTCGCAACATTATTTGATTGCGTATTGCTTTGTGGCGAGTTATTTTCTACCCCCAAATAATTCTTGAAACGTTGTAAAAGGTTCTTGTTTTGAGCATCATAATCGGCATCTATAAAGAATTTGAAATCATCGCCTGCGGGGTCTTTTGCAATTTCTTCATAAACTTCGGGTTTAACTTTGCCTTTGATATTTTCTAAATATCGTT